>JAAYQU010000021.1 GCA_012519055.1 Bacteroidales bacterium
AGGTGGTTATTGCATCGGGGTTCCACCTCTTCCCATCTCGAACAGAGAAGTTAAGCCCGATAGCGCCGATGGTACTGCGATAGTGGGAGAGTAGGTCGCCGCCGATTTTTAAAAGGGATTGTCTAAAAACAGACAATCCCTTTTTTTTGTTTGTTAAAAATATATTTCTGAACTTCTTATTTAAGCCTATCTTCTAAAAATTCCTCCAATGATTCAAGAGAAATCCTTTTGGCTAAAATTTTAAAATTTTCATCGAGTAGATATAACGTTGGCGTAGAGTAAACATCGTAAGTATCCCTGAATGACGTAAAATTAAAAGGGTCGTAAACATTTATAAAGTTTTCCATTCCAAGCTTATTAATTGATGTTTTCCACTCTGTTAAATTGCTTTGGGTGTAAAAAGCATATACGTGGAAACCTTTTTGGTGATACTTGTTAAATATTTCTACCATTTGAGGAATCTCTTTCTTACAATGACCACATTCGGGTTCCCAGAAAACCAAAGCAATAATCTTGCTATTTAAAGAGTGTAAAGGATAGAACATACCTTCAGGAGTTTGCGCTTTATCTAATCGTGGAGCAACAGCACCTATAATATTTGGACGCATTTTATCAACTCTATCTTTAAGTTTTGCAAGATAATCCTCATCAGCCCATGTGGCTTTGCCACTCAAATAATAGTTGTCGGCTAAATGTACAGTAATCTTATCGTGTCCCATTATTTTACTTTGGTTGAATTTATTAAATATAAACTGCAGAGTGTATTGAAACATTTCTGCGTTACCCTCGGTTTTGTTTAATAGCCTTTCAGATGCACTAATAATACTGTCTGGATTTGGTGATACTATTTGATCGAAGAATCTTACTAAGCGTGTATGATAAACAGGTGTTTTTAAAAGTCTTCTATCCGAAAAATCCACATTTTCAAAATAGTTATCTTTGTAATAGTTGTATTGGAAAAGTGAATCGACATATTGTCCGTTAAATGTTGAACTGTAAGCAGGAACTTCAGGGTCTCCAAAAGCTTTTAACATCTGAGATAGCAGCTTTTCAGATCCATAGCTTATTATTTTGTTCTGTTTGTCTATTATCTCTTTGTTCGCTTTCTCTAAATCGGATGTTGCCTTGTTGCGTCTCTTTTCAGATATTGTTTTGTCCATACTGGTAACCCTTAAAAGGTGTGCCTCTTTTGTTTTGTCGAACATAAATACTTGATACTCACGAAATTCTTTATTTGCTTCCGAACCTTCAATCTTTAATTTTCTTATCATTGTTCTTATATCAGACGATGTATCGGTCTCTAAAGCAAAGTGTTGATCTTCGTCGATTATGATGTCGAAATAATTTCTTGAGGGTAAAACAATTAGATAAATACCCTCGTCAAGAGTATTATTGCCAGTAAAGATACCTCTACCCTGTTTGTCTAACTGTGTAGTGTCAACGACATAATTTTTATCTCCAAAATAGTAAGCTAAATAAATTTTTTCGTTTTGAAGTCCATTTATTGTTACTGAAATATTGTATTGTCCATATGATGTTGTAAAGTACAATATGCTGACAATTAACAGTTTTATTTTAATTTTCATATTATAATTTTTCAGTTTACGACTCTATGGGATTCACATACTTTAAAATCATCTAATTTTATGCCAAGTTTGGTTTGTATGTTCGCTATATATGTTGATGTTTTTTATGTTTTTACAATTTTACTAAAAATCATGGTAGTCTCAAAGATTAAAAAACAAAATTCAAATAAAATTTTACAATCGACATAATTTTGACTAAAATGAAAAATAATATCATTTAAACATAAATATTGTGTACTACTTTCAGGAATTTTTACAGTATTGCTTGGTTTTTTTAATAAAAAATAAACAAAATACAATATGATTATCAATAAAATATAGTTGTCATTGGATTGTTTTTTATTATTTTTCGGTTCAAAGCATGCCAAATGGCAACTTTTTTGCTTATATTTGACTAATGTTAGTTTAGGTTTGATGTTTGAGTTTACTTCAATTGCATACAAATTTACACTAAAAATTAACCTTTAACGAATGCAAATGAAAGTTTTTAGCAGGTTATTAACACAGAACAGAATTATTTCTGATATTATAGCATTATTTACAAACATTAAAAGAATTGAAGAAAACTTATTGCAATTAACTAACTTAATTAGCCAATACGAAAGTGTAGAATCTGTTGTTCTACTCTCTTTAGATAAAAAAAACAATGTTCTAAGAAAAACATCGGTTTCTGGTAACGCAGATTCTAACAGCCAATGGATTCCAGAATTGATAAATCTTTCCCAAAATAAAAACTTTTACTCTTTAATTATTACTGAGAGTCTATTCTTATCAGAACAAATTATAACAGTGGAGAATGTTCTATCTCAACGATATAATTGGATAGAGATGAATGATTTATTGTTCGTTCCTTTAAAGCTGTCAAATAGTTTGTTTGGATTATTAATTGTGAAGTATAATGATTTTGCCGAAATTGATGAACTTGACGAGTCGTTCTTTAAAACGCTTAGTCTCATTATAGCTTTAATATTTAAAAGAGATAGTGATAATGATTCACTTGAAAAAGCATTGTTGGAGGCTGAAAATGCCAATAAAATTAAGACATCATTTTTGGCAAATATTTCGCAAGAAATAAGAACCCCGGTAAATTCTATATTAGGGCTTAGTGATTTGCTAGCCGATCCGGATTTAACTATCGATCAAAGAGAAGAGTTTATTACTTCAATAACAAAAAATGCTAAAGCGTTAGTGAAAATTTTTGATAATATACTAGACGCCAGCAAGTTGGATGCAGGACAGTTGACAATAAATATTGAAGAAGTGTCATGGTCGATGCTTTTTAAGGAGCTTGCTTCAGAATATGTAAAATTATACGAGAATAATAAAGTAAGTTTAGTAATTAGTGCTCAATCATGCGATTCGGATATCTATTTAAAAACGGATTCATACAGGTTTAAACAAGTTCTTTCGTATGTTATAGAAAATGCATTTAAATATACAGAATCTGGTCAAGTAACCTTTGGATACGAAATAAATGACGAACAGGAGTTAATAGTTTTTGTCAAAGATACAGGTATAGGTATAAGCGATGATATCAAAGATAGCGTATTCGATTTCTTTAAAAAGAAGCAGGATAAATACTTTAATCAAAGTGGCAGTACTGGGCTTGGTTTAGCTCTTGCCAACAATATTACAAATTTATTACATGGAAAAATGTGGTTTGTGACCAATGTCAATGTTGGAACAACTTTTTTTATAAAATTTCCAAATACCTTAATAAGATGTGTAGAAGATAATAATAAAATATCTAAAAATTTAAAATATCCTGATTTCAGCAGTAAAACTTTCGTTATTGCTGAAGATGTAGAAATAAACTACATGCTTATATCTGAATTTCTTGCACCTACAAGGGCAAAAATAATTTGGGCGAAAGACGGCAAGGAAGCGTTGGAAATATTTAAAACATCTAAGCCCGATTTAATTATTATGGACATACAAATGCCTGTAATGAACGGTTTTCAAGCAATTGAAGCAATAAGAGAATTAGATAAAAATATTCCTATTATAGCACAAACTGCTTTCATGATGGATAACGAAAAGCAAAAATCGATTGAAGTCGGAGCTAATGATTTTATTCCCAAACCCATAAAGTTTAAGGATTTAATTGACTCCATCAAAAAACACCTTTAATATACTAAATTCTACCCTTGAGAGGTATTAAAACTTAGATATAGTTTTAATACCTTTTTCAAAATGTAGCTATTTCTATCTATATAGTAATAGCTGAGTTCAATAGTATTGGAATTGTATGTCTTGTAGTAGTCAAAACTATTACTATTGTAGTTGTTGATCCGTATATTGGGAAGGATCTTTCTTAAAGTACTAACTATCACATATCTATGTAAGTTAATTAATTTTCTTACTGTACCCAGAAGTATTCAAGTAGCTCGTTAACGTCTTCAACCGTTAAATTTGATTTAAAGTCGAATACTTTGTCAATGGCTTGACGCATTTCTGCCGGAGAGATCCAACCATCGTTGTTTGCATCAACCTGTTTGAATTTATCAGGCATTTTATCGTATTTCTTTCTTGTTTTGTCTTTCAAAGATTCGTGATAGTATGTAGTAAGCTCTTTTCTGTCAATTGCTTTTGGGTCGAAAAGTAAAGCTACCAAATGGTGTGTTGTAAATCTAACACCTGTTGGTCCTACACCAACAGCATCGGCAGGGGTATTGGGTTGCTCATCCATATAGTCGGGTACTCCGTCGTTGTCGCTGTCGATTGGGCAACCGCGATAGTCAACTATAACACCGGATTTTGTTCCAGGACATTCATCATTAAAGTCGTCTACACCATCCCCGTCTTCATCTTCGCCGTCAGTAACAACAAATTTAAGGTTTTTAAACTGTTCAACAGCAGCGATTTCACTTGCGGGACTAAATAAATCTAATCTTAGTGAAGCATATGAATAATTTAAAATGTCATTTTTTATCAATCCGTCAGTTCCTTCAGTATCGTCAATGTAATCGCTGAAAGTAAATTTTATAGAGTTGGCAACACGGAAAGTCAATCTGTCAGTGATTGTTATATTTAATCCTAAATCGACGGGAATTGTAAAGGTCATTAGAGAATAGTCCTTATTCGTTGGGTTAACTTCTCTTAAGTTGGTTTCGTATGTATAGTCCCGGGAGATTATATTATTGCTCAAATTGCGAATTGTTCCATCAGTTGCATAAACATATAAATTTCCATCTTTGTCTTTAATGTCTCCTCGTGGCTTGAATTGCATTGTTTCAACTCCCAAAGAGATAAAAGGATGGATAGGTCTTTTCCTTCTGAATATGTGATTAAAGTTATATGAGGCAGAGACACCACCAATAAATATCTCTGTTTCAAAATTTTTATTTAAAGACAAGTCTTCAAGTGAACGTCTTTCACCAGATGTTTTTCCAAATAGAGCATATAAATCAACGTCAAAAAATCGTCCGAGAGATCTAGAAATACTGACACTTGTTCCCCATTTTCCGTTTAATGGAGATTCGTAATTATTTCTGATATCACCATAAAATGTAAGGATTCCTTGTCCTAATCCGAAAATAGGTTTGAAGGCAGAGCTAAAAAGGTCCGTAGAAGCATCTTCTTCCATCAAAAGAACTGCTTCATAATCTTTGTCTATCTCTTGTGCAAACGATTGCTGAATGCCTATAGCTATAAAAAACAAAAGTATAATGAGGAAATTTGTACGCATATGTTTCAATTCTTAACTATTTGAACCATTTTTGATTAGCTATCATAAGTGCTTCTTGAACTGTTATGCGGTTACCGCTTGAATAAGCACAAACAAATGCATCGGAAATAGGAGTGGTATTCCATATTTTTACCCTATAGTCTCGTGCATCTTTATATACTTTAAAGTTTCCTATTGTGTATTTGTGCCATCCTTCATGCAATTCAACATGTACGGTTTCATTTATATTGAATTTTTTAAAATAGTCCTTTTTAACAAGTTTATGTCCTGCTGCTATTTGCACTTTATATGTAATGCCTTGTTCAGCCCATGGAGTTGAGGTTATTTCAGGTCTTTTCATTTCTCCTACAACATCTTTTGAGTCATCTATTGTTGGATATTCTCCGGTCTCCTTGACTTTTTGGGTTAGTTCCGCATATTTGGCTCTCTCTTCTGGGGTTAAAGTCTCCTCAAATGTTTTGGAGTCTTTTTCCATCTCTTTTAGTTTATCTGTTGTTGCCAGACCAGAAATTCCTGAAAAGTTGTCGTTGTCTGCTAGTACGTCAACTTTTTTCTGTTGGCTTTCTTGTTCTAACTCTGCAAATTGCTCTTCTTTAGAAAGTTCGTGCATTTCCAATAGTTCAGCTTCAAATTCGTTTAAATCAATATTTCTTTCTGCTATACTAATAGTTTGAGTTCTATCATCTTGTGAATAAGAGAACGTTCCATTGATAATAAAAGCTTGATTTGGATAATCCTCTGTCTGGATTAACTTATATGATACAATAAACATTTTATCACTCTCTTCTTTGGGTAGTTCCATCCATAAAAACTTTAATATTCTGCCACTAACTTGAAAAATAGAACCTTTGGTTTTTAGTGCAACAGCACGATATCCCCTCGGTAGTTGTTCCTCAATTTTTCCAAAACTTGATAATGAACTTTTGCTAACTAATAGGTTTACAATAATCTCATTATCTTCATTCATGTAGGGTTTTTGTCGAATACAGTCAATGGGTTTTAGGGTAATCTCTTTGTATTTGTATCGTTTAGATGCCAAAAGATCAGTAACTCCTTCAATTTGAGTTACTTGAATTTTATGTGGTGCTATTGTTTTTTCTTGAATTTGATTGTTGTCAATATAACGGAACGAACCTGAAATTATCAAGTCTCCGGATATTGGTGGGGCAACATCAAAAACAAGTATTACTTTCAAAACTTCATCATAGGGTAGGTTGTACCAGTGTATTATTGCTTTTTGGTCGTCGAATGAAAACTGACCGCCACTTGTTTCTCGCGAGGTTACCTTGAAACCATTTGGAACTTCTAATGTTAGCCTTGCATAACGGTCTAGCTCGCCTTTGTCGATTGATATTTCAACTGTAAATTGAGTCCCTGAATTTACTTTGCTTGGGAAACTGTGTTTTATATCAACCCCACCGAAGATATTAGTCAAAAACAACAATAATCCCACATTTAATAACACTATTAACGACTTGAACATAATCTATTTGTTAAATATTTGTGCATTGTTAATGCTGATGCTAATTTCAAGTGATAAAGATATTAAAAAAAAAATCACATAACAAAGATTTTGAGCGCAATATATGTTTTTTTTTGATAATGCTTTAAAAAAAATGGTCAACGTCACTATATTGGCTATATAAGTAATACCAATTGGACATCTACTATAATCCAAACTTCACTGCCGTTTGCTTGGACTATGTATCTGTAGCATCGGTATTTACAATTGGTATAAGTTAAAAATTACAATTTATTGATTATATGTATGGTGTCAATGATATATAAAACTACTACCAAACAGAAACTCTCTTAGGATACTTGTTGGTGGCACCTCTTTTATTGGTATCGGTTCAAGATATGAGAAAAATTTAAGTAAACGGGTAGCTTCAGAATATTCTTCACTTTGAGGAGATACTTCACGCAGAATAGGCTCAACGTATTGCTTAAACACGCCTAATTCAAATAGTAACGCTGAATTTGACATAACATCAGCCTCCTCTTGATACGGGAATATATATTTTTCTTCTCCTCGTCTAACACTGGGCCAACGCCGTATTGTTTCTTCGGCAGAATAGCCTCGATATCTATAGTCACGTACTATCCTTCGTATTAGTCTATTGTCAGTAGTTGGAATACGGTTATGTTCGTCCATGCAGAGAGAAGTGAGTGCAGAAACGTAAATTTTAAACTTCTCTTTATCAGATATTTGCTTTGTTAACCTTGGGTTTAGACCGTGAATTCCTTCAATAAGTAAAACCGAATTTTTTGACATTTGTAAAAAATCTCCACAGAAACTCCTTTGTCCTGTTTCGAATGAAAATCTGGGGACTTCTACTTTTTCTCCATTTAGTAGTTGTAAAAGTTGTTTGTTAAAAAGCTCTAAATCAATAGCTTCGATGTTTTCAAAGTCATAATCTCCGTTTTCGTCTAATGGTGTGTCTTGTCTGTTAACGAAATAGTTGTCTAAAGATATTACTTGTGGAAAAATTCCCAGTACTTTTAGCTGAACCTCTAAGCGTTTTGCAGTAGTTGTTTTACCCGATGATGATGGTCCGCTAATCAATATGATGCGGGGCATTGGATTGCGTTCAGCTATTAGATCAGCAATTTTCGCTAACTTCTTCTCTTGTAACGCTTCCGATACTTTAATGAGGTCTGTTAGCTTTCCGTTTTTAGCAGCTTCGTTTAATAATCCTACAGTACTAACACCAATAATTTCGTTCCACTCTTTGTGTTCTTGAAAGATTTCAAACATCTTATCTTGTAAGATCATAGGTGCAACTTCTTCGGGATTTGATGTTGTTGGAAATCGTAGTAACATCCCATCATAGTATTTATACAAATCAAAAGTTTTAACATACTTGGTTGATGGGGCTAAAAATCCATAGAAATAGTCGGCATGATCTTCTAACCAATAAACGCTAGAATACATATGTTTTCTACCTTTAAGAAGTTTAGCTTTGTTGATGCTACCGTTTTTTTCAAACAGTTCAACAGCTTCCTCGGTTAATATCTCTTTTCTAATAAAAGGAATATCAGCATCAATAATTTTATACATTTCAGTTTTTATTTCTGCTATTTCTGATGCTGTAAGCCTTTTTTTATCTCCTTCAAATTCACAGTAATATCCATTTGATATGGAGTGTTCAATACGAAGTTTCCTATCTGGATAGATGTTATTAACCGCTTTTATTAAGATAAAACTTAAAGAGCGGATATATATTCGCATTCCATCGGGGTGTGTTATATCGAAAAATTTTATTGTCTTGGGTTTGTAAATTGCGTAATTAAGCTCTTCGACTTTGTTGTTTACCATGCAACCAATGGCAGGATATTTTAAATCTAACTTTAAATCATCCCAAATTTCCATGAGTGTAGTGCCGAATGGATATTTTTTTCGTGTATCGTTATTTTGAATTATGATTTCAATTAATTTTTGCATAATTTATTGTATTTCAGTTAGTTGTTAGTTAATACTTTAAAGTTAGATAAGCCTCTGTCTCCTATGAATGAGCTACGATTATCAACAACAATAGTTATTCTTATATCTTGTTTCCAATAATTTGCAAACCATGCTTTGTAATCATTAGGGCTTAACTTATCGATTATGTGTTCTTTAATTGTTATTAATACTTCTCCACCGTAGCTTTGCTCATAATTAACGCCAACAATATTTTCATGTAGTTCTTCGGACAATGGAATAAGCAATTCGGAATTATTCATACCTTTAATTGTTGGGCGCATTGTATATGAAATATTGTCAATTGTTCTGTATGATAATCCGCATGAACATACAGCATTTTTGTTGGGAATTACTTCTATGCCAGTGTTGTAGCGTATAAGGGATGGTTTGTTTGTGTGGAGTGGTGTTACAACCAGTTGACCACGTCCGTTGGTTACTGCAACGCCGCTTGAATTGACTATTTCGTGGTACGCCACAGGTTCGAACAGATGATAGTGTTTGTACCGACATGTAGCAATTATAGAACCATATTGTGGGTCTGTTATCAATCGAACTAAGGGAACGCTAAAGGTCTCTTTTAATAGATTAAGTGCACCGACTGTAAAATCGTGGTTAAATGCTATTATTAATCTAGGTGTCGGTGTTTGACACTTATTATAATGTATGTAAAAAGCAAGTTGCGCAAGTATAGCTGGGCGTGCAGCTAAAACATAGTTTCTATGTTTATTTAATTGCCTGATCAATTCTCCAAAATCTTGTGGATAATTTAGAATTCTGCTGCTTTTTGTGAAACCGCTATCTTTAATTCTACCTTTGTTTGGTGTTATCCATATTACCTTACTGTTGCTGCAACGATGCCATGCTAAGATACGCCGAAGTGCCGCAGACATCACCGATTTACGATACTTTAAAGGATTGTGTTTCTCGTCTGCGTAAATGTTTTGTGTTATTGGAATTGCTTCTATCTCTTCTAATCCTCTGAATTTGTACCACTTAATATTAAGAGATTTGAGAGCAGATAGTAAAATCTTATTGTTTTTAGCTTTTTTTTGAAGTAAATACTTTAGTTTATGATTGAGAAAACTGTAGATTTCAGGTCTAAGCAGTTTTTCTATTTTTTTTAATTTGACGTTCAGACTTTTGTGTTGAAAAATGAAAGCCATAAAAAAGTTGGTTTAAATACCAAGATTACATTTTCTGCAAAAATAGTGTTTTGAATTGTTTTAGCTTCATTTTTAAATCACAAAAAACATATTTATGTTTAGTTGATTTTAAAATATAAAAATGCTAAACATTGAATCGATAACAATGTCTTTATTCACAATAGCTTATTTAGTTAATCTGTTTTTCGATTTAGATTTTTTTGAGTGGTTAAACGCTATTTGACTTTAAAGTTTTCAGGATATTCTCTAAAGAACTTTGTCTTTTGCTGATATGCCTCTGAGAGTAAAACCAAATCAGATTCATTGTGCCAATTGGCAATAATGGTAAAGCTTGTGGGAAGATTTTCATCGTTGAAGCCATTGGGTACTAATATTGCAGGATGTCCGGTTAAGTTGGTCATTAATAACTGATTACCTCCAAAAGACGTGGTTATAATAACGTCAACACTTTTGAAAATTTCTGCAAAAGCGTCAATTAAATTCTGACGTATTCTTTGGGCTTGTATATATTCAACGGCGGGAATAAATCGTGCCATTCTGAAAGCGTTGGGCCACGCTCTTGCGTGTTGTAGAACCATCATATCGTCTTTGTTTGAGAGCGTTATGTCGCTAAACGCAGCTGCTGCTTCTGCATCTAAAATTATTGATAATGCGTCGGCAGGAATATCCTTTGGCAGTTCAACAGGAATAAGGTCTATTCCTAATGAAATCAGCTCATTAAGTGCTATGCTGTCGTTCATTTTGTTGTGATAACTATCTTCAAACAGCTCTTTAAAGTAGCCTACGCGAAGGGTTTTGATGTCCTTTTTAGCATTATAGTTGAACGCTATGTTTTGTGAGGCTGGGTCTTTGCTATCAAAGCCGTTAATAGCTTCAAGTACAATTGCGCAATCCTGTGCCGAACGGCAGATAGGTCCGAGTTTGTCCATGCTCCATGATAGAGTCATGGCTCCGTAGCGACTAACGCGACCAAACGTTGGACGTAATCCTGTAACCCCGCAAATTGTTGACGGAGAGATAATTGAACCCCACGTTTCAGAACCAATTGAAAATGCCACAAGTCCGGCTGCAGTTGCACTTGCCGAGCCAGCTGATGAGCCACTTGAGCCACGCTCAGTATTCCATGGATTTCTTGTTTTTCCTCCAAACCAAACATCGCCCATTGCAAATTCGCCCAATGATAGCTTTGCAACTAATATTGCTCCTGCATTGTCTAATTTATCAATTACAGTTGCTGTGTTTTCAGCTATCTGGTCTTTATAAATCGGCGAACCCCAAGTAACAGGATAGCCTTCTAAAGCCAACATATCTTTCACTCCATATGGAATACCATGTAAAATTCCTTTGTAATTTCCGTTTGAGATTTCTTCGTCAACAATGGCAGCTTGTTGTAGTGCACGTTCTTCTAGCAGTGTTACAACACATTTTAGCTCCTTGTCGTACCTTTTTATCCTGTCTAAATAGATTTTAGTTAACTCGGTGGCTGTTATTTTGCGCTCTTTTATCAGTGATGATAGTTCTGAAACAGTATAGAAACAGAGCTCTTCACGATTTTCAGGTAGTGTTAAATTTTTGGGAATATTGTAATTATTGGTTTTTTTCTGCACCTCTTGCATATAACCAAACGGAATAGGGTTAAATATAGCGGTGGGAGCGAGGGAGTTAGGAATTTCGTATGAGTGAATTTTCTCGTACATCTGTTTTGCTTCGGTTAATCCCGAAACCATGGAATCGCGTTCGTTTTTAGTGAAACTGAGGTTGAACAAACTTTCAGCCATTTCGATTTTATGGTTAAAGCTGTTGGAGCTCTTCCATTGAGAAATGTTTATCGCTACGGAAAGAATTAGTATTAATACTAAAATTGTCAATAAAAGGTTTTTTGTTTTCATGGGTGATAGTTTATTGAGTTTCTGGCAATATAGCAATAATAGTTAAAAGTTGAAAACAATTAGTAGTTGAGGTGCAAGGTGCAAGGAAAAAGTAGAAAGTTTATAAAGTTTCTACTTTAACCATTACATAAGGTTGGCATATTCATTTCAGAATAAAATCCCGAAGGGATGACACGATTATAGATATAATAAAGGGAAACGATTAATTAACCCCGAAGGGGTGAAATATCATTTATGACAGACACTATACAACTTGACATATGAAGTATCTTTAGGGTTTGGGGTTAAAAATCCGAAATCCGAAATCAGAAATCTTTCCTCTTCCTTTGTCACCCCTTCGGGGTTTAATAAACCTTTGGTTTTTACTGTGCTATAATAATTTCACCCCTTCGGGATTATTGTATTAACAAAAACAAATGCCAATGCTCAGAAGATTGATTTCCAACAACTTGCCCAAAGACAAGTTTTACTTTTTTATTAAAAATCAGTAAATTAAGTAGCTTGCGAAAGTCGAGTTAATCTTTCTTAACTTCTTAATGGTTTAATTATTAAATGTTTAAAAATACAAATCGCGTTTGCCGGCTTTGATTTGTTCTAATCTGTCGGTAATTTCAGCCAGGTTTTTTTGCTCTTTAAGTTCATTTGTCAATGTTTTTTCAATCAGTTGCCAGCCCTTTTTGTAAGTCTCTTTTGGTGCGTAGTCTTCTAAATATTCAGCAAGAGTCATAAGGGCGTTTGGAGTGCAAAAACGTTTTATAAAACCTGGAACAGAAAACTCCATAAAGTGCTCTCCTGTGCGGTTTAACCGATAACATGCTGTGCAGAACGATGGGATATTATCCTTTTCGATAAGCTCGTCAATAATTTCATTTAGCGAACGATTGTCGTTAATGGCAAACTGTTCGCGATTTAGGTTTTGTTTTTCGTTTTTGCTTTCTTGGTAGCTTCCTAACTCCAATTTCGTTCCTCCATCGATTTGTGATACTCCAAATTCAAGAACCTCGTCACGTACAGCAGCACTCTCTCTGGCGGTTAAAATCAAGCCTGTATAAGGAACAGCAAGACGAAGTATAGCGATTATTCGTGCTAAATCCTCGTCAGAAACCATATATTCAGATTTTACTTTCATTGAACTTGCATCTTTAATTCGTGGAAACGAAATAGTGTGTGGTCCAACGTTATAGCATGCTTCAAGGTGGTTTGTGTGCCGAACTAAGCTCATGACCTCGAAACGCCAATCGTATAAACCAAAGAGTGCGCCTATTCCAACATCATCAATACCAGCCTCTTGAGCTCTGTCTAATCCTGTAAGACGATATTCATAGTTTGTTTTTTTGCCTCCTAAGTGGTACCATTTGTACGCTTCGGGATGGTATGTCTCTTGAAAAACCTGATATGTTCCTATACCAGCCTCTTTTACAGTTATGTAACCCTCTATTTCTAAGGGTGCTGCGTTAATATTTACTCTGCGTATTTCGCCGTTGCCTTTTTTAACGCCATAAACCAACCGTACCGTATGTGCTATATATTCGGCATCATATTTGGGATGTTCGCCATAGACTAAAATTAATCGTTTTTGACCGTTATCTTCAAGAGCTTCAACCTCTTTAACAATTTCCTCGTCAGTGAGAGTCGTGCGTTGTTGTTTGGTGTTGGCAGTTCTAAATCCGCAGTAAGAGCAGTTGTTAGTACAGTGATTTCCAATATATAAAGGTGCGAAAAGTACAATTCTATTGCCGTAAATAGTTTTTTTGATGGTACGCGCTCCATCTTTTATTGCTGCTATTGATTCAGGGTCATTGGCTGCAATTAGTATAGCCACCTCTTCGAGATTTAAGCGGTTTTTTGCCAATGATTTTTTAATTATTTCG
The DNA here is from genome assembly GCA_012519055.1 of Bacteroidales bacterium. Classification (NCBI taxonomy): domain Bacteria; kingdom Pseudomonadati; phylum Bacteroidota; class Bacteroidia; order Bacteroidales; species Bacteroidales bacterium. Next base: position 13,664 of record JAAYQU010000021.1, read on the forward strand.
GCAACTTTCTCGCGTGTAGGGCGGGCTGAATTAATATATTCCCATATTTCGTCTGGTTCAATAAATGGTTTCATTGGTTCGTCGGGAATTCTGTATTTTTCTGGTGAGAATTTCATGTTGTGTTATTTATTGTGTTAAGATAATGTAATTCAATGTCTTATGCTGTTGTGCGTAAGGTTCAAGAGTTTTGGATTTTTATAAGATTATATGAAACAAAATGTCTTGTAATCAGCCACTTACTTGTTAAGTTTGTGTTTTAGTCTCTGTTTCAAGCGATTTCAGTGTGGCTGATTTGATTTGTAAGCCTTGCAAACGCCCGATTTGACCGGTAAGTGATCCGATATCGTCTGTGCTCCCCTCAAAAATAAGTGTTATTACGCTGATTCCCTTGTTTGGCAAAGGAACTCCTTGTCTTCCAATAATGATATTGGAGTGTCGTGAGATAATTTCGTTTAGTTGAGTGGTGGATGATTTATCCTTAATAAGGATAATGGCAGCGCCTATTCTCTTTTCCATTAGAAACCTCCTTTGGATTAGTATTTAGTTATTTAATTTTCTTTGGTTACAGATAATTTCCGTTAACCTCAGAGTTTATTTCAAAGAAATTGTTTGATTTTGAAATTTTTACATATGTTTTTAAACAATATTGCAAAATTAAATATAATCAGAACAAATCCTCAATTTAATTGAGATTAAAAATCTTTCAATATTTGTTCTAACTTTGCAAAATCTATACCAACAAATATTTGTTGGTAGAAGTATAACGTTTTAAATCGATTTTTGTTGAAACTTTCTTTTGGGCATAAAAATGGAATTATTGGAACACTTTTGTTTCATGTTATTATATTATCCATTGCTTTGACATCTGAAATGAAACAAAATCCACCTGTTACATTTCACGTTTTGGTTGATCAGGAAATGCTTGACGAAACACCTGAAGAGGAGCTTGAACGCTTGAAAGAGGAGCTTTCAAGGGAGTTGGAGGAATTGTATGAACAATTGGGAGGGGAAGAGATTAGAAATATTGCGGTAAACAGAGACTATGAAGAGCTGAAGGCTGCAGAATATAAGGCGACAAAGTACAAATCAACAATGACCGATGAGGAGTATGAACGGGAAATTGTCCGAAATGCTTTGAACCAAGAGGAGTTTGAGAAGTATGTTGAGAATAAACCAGTTTTCGAAGAAGAAGTGTATGTGCCTGAAAAGAGGGAAAAGAAAGAGAAAGAGAAACCTCAAAAAACTGCGTATAAAGGACCTGCAACAGTTGTCTATTACTTGGATGACAGGACATCAATTTATCTTGATATTCCAGTTTATACGTGTGAGGGGGCTGCCAAAGTTACTGTTAACATAGAAGTTGCTCCTGATGGTAGCGTAGTTAAAGCTGTTGTTGATCAGAAGAACTCTATTCTTGCTACTGAATGTTATACAAAAGCAGCGACTGAAAGTGCTAAAAGTGCTTTTTTCTCAGCAGTAAGTAATTCAAAAGGAAATCAAAGTGGAAGTATTGTTTATCACTTTGTTGCCCAGTAAATTTTAACTTAGTAAAGCATTATTTTTTGTGTAATGCCTGTGCTTGTCTGGCCACGAACTGTTACCACAACAACTTGTGGCATATTTAGTTGTGGAATAGAAATAACAAGAGAAAGAGGAAAACCGGGTGTTGTATCTTTAACAATGCTCTGTAGGGTACGCCCCAGAGAATCGAAAACATCAATATAAACTGTTCTGTCCTTAGTATTTACAATATCAATATTTAGCGTATTTGACGTTTTGTCGTAAAACAGCTTGTTTATTGTAATTGTGTTGTTTTCGGGAGGAGATATGTTTTGGAGTTTGTAAAAAGCATTGTAAAAATCGGGAAATCCATAACCTATATAGTTGTTGGGAGAATCAGAGTTTTTTGCGGTCTCTTTTAGTGCTTGCTTGATTTGTAGAGGCGACTTATCGCTGTAATATTGTAGTAGACAAGCAACACCGCCTGCAAAAATAGGAGCAGAGTATGATGTTCCTGTGCTTTTGTAAAATCCTTCTGATATGGTTGACGGTACCCAAACATCAGCTCCACGTGACATAAAGTCGGGTTTGTAGGCGTGGAACGGCATTCCAATTGAGCTCCCAGACCAACGAACTCCATCTGAGTCGGTTGCTCCGATTGTGAAAATATGGGGGTTATCTGCGGGAAAGTTTAAGTATCGCCATTGGGTTTCTCCATCATTTCCGGCACTTGAAACAACTACCATTCCTTTGCTTGCTGCAATTCCTGCGGCTTTTGAACATATAGCGACATTGCCTGTAAGGTCGTTAATAGTGTAGTTATCAGCTTGATTGTCAAAAAGATTGTATCCTAATGATGAGTTTAATATATCGGCTCCTAAGCTGTCGGCATATTCGGCACCTGCAAGCCAGTTAAACTCCTCTAAACGAGATTCATACGCCGCATTTTCCGTGCGAATTAATATATAATTAGCCTCTGGAGCCGAGCCTCTATAACTGTCGGGAATTACTCCCGCAAGCAAAGCCAGTACAGCTGTTCCGTGATTGTGGTGGCTATAAATGGTACTGCTTTTCGCTGCAAAATCGCGAGTAGCTATTATCTGTTCTCTGTCTCTGAGCGAATCGAAGATTGGTAGGGTATTTACGCTACGATAACCTGCATCTAAAACTGCAATTAAAACGCCTTTGCCTGTTAGTCCCATGCTATGGAGCTTTGAAACACCAATCTCATCGAGCTGTTTTTCTGTCAGGTTGTCGTTGCGTGTGGAAACGTTACCTTCGTAAAAGCTTGATGAATAGCTGTTTCTCCTTTTACGTTTGATTGTTACTAAAGAGTAATTTTTAATCCAAATTTGAGAAATATGTTTCTCGTATCTTGCTTTTGGTCTTACTAGGGCGCAGTTAAGCCAACGTGAAGTATATAGTAGTTCCTCGGCAATATTAAGTTTGAAAAGTGAGTCGATATAGTTCTGATTTACAGGTAAATCGGTGCTGTCGATTGGAATTGAAAAACGAGTGCGGCGGTCGATAGCACGTTCAGTAAGAAATTCGGCAGGATTTTCTAAGCTGTATGGGGTGTTGTTTTTTGAGTCAAAATATATAACTAAATAAGAATCAGTGTTTTGTGAAAAACCTTTGTAAAAAAGAGAAAATGCTATAAACAAAAATATTGTTCTGTACATTGTAAGTTGCTGTTATTTGGCCTTTTGTGGCCCAAACATTTTTCTTTGCATTTCGAAAATTGTTCCTATTTCAATTCTTTGGCGAATAGGAATTGTAAAATCTAAATTAGGATTGTTCGATATTATATCAACCTTTTCAGAGTAAATCAGTCCGTAGCCAGCTGCCCAAATCTCTTGATTAGCTTTCAAATGTATAAGTGAACTGTCGTAGCTGTGAAAGACTTTAAATGTAGAGTCGTAGTATCTGCTATCTTTTGTGGAAGGTGTGTGTGCCGATACAATTTTTGAAATTTCGTTATTGTCTGACGTTATACAATATATTTGTGAGTTCCATGAAGCGCCCTTTTTTATTGGTAATAAAGTCTTTACCATTCTACAGTTATTCCAGTTTTCAATATACGAACCAACTGGGGAAGATAGTTCTCTAACCAATCTTCCAATTGGTATTTTTACGCTATCGCCTTTTAGCAGAGTGTAATGACCGACAGTTGTGTCGCCCGAATTAAAAAGTGAGTCGGTAACTATGCTTAGGGTATAAATAGTTGTATCATAGATGTTTAACGGTGCATCAATTGAAATCTCTTTTACCTCAAAGTATTGTACTTCGTTTCTGTAAAAAGGGAAATACGTGCTGTGATTTGGCGGATTGGGCTGTTCGGTTTTGTTATTGCAAGCCGTTATTGCAATAGTGCTGAAAATAAGTAAATTAAATATATGTTTCATGGTTTTATGCTTTAGCTTTTGTTATAATTCCTCCGCCAACCACATCATTGCCTTCGTAGAAAACTGCTGATTGTCCGGGGGTTAACGCGGTTACAGGCTTTTTGAATACTATTTCAGCATACTCACCTCTGTAAAATATAGTTGCATTTTCAGGGGTGTTTCTATAACGTATTTTTACAGTAACATTAAGTCCTTCTGGCGGAATTGTTGTGTATTTCATTAAGTTAATGTCTGTTACGATTGCGCTTGCAACTTCAAGTTCTTCGCGCTTGCCCAACGTTATTGTGTTTGTAGTTGCGTCAATATCAGTCACATAGTAAGGCTCTCCGAGAGCTACGTTTAAACCTTTTCGTTGCCCAATGGTGTAAAATGGGTATCCCTGATGTTTGCCGACAACTTTACCGTTTGCAAGAATAAAATCGCCGGGTCCGATATTTGTAATCTTTTCGGGAGCCATTTCGGTTAAAAAACGGCGATAATTATCGTCAGGTATAAAGCAAATTTCCTGACTTTCAGGCTTTTGGCTTAGACTTACAAACCCTTTCTTTTCGGCAATTTCTCTTATTTCAGATTTTTTATAGTTCCCAATTGGAAACATGGTGCGTGAAAGTGCTTCTTGTGTTAATTTCCACAGAAAATATGTCTGATCTTTTGTTTTGTCAACCCCCGCAGACAGATAGTATCGACCATTTTCATTTTTAATTTGTGCGTAGTGACCTGTTGCGATTTTGTCGCAACCGAGCTTGTCGGCAATTTTAAGCAGTTGACCCCATTTAATTGTCGAATTGCATATTACACAGGGGTTTGGAGTATTACCAGTAAGATATTCAGTAACAAAATCTTTAATTATGGTCTGCTTGAACTCCTCGCGGAAGTCAACAACAGTATGGCTTATTCCAAGTTTTTCACTCAAATGTTTTGCTTCCATAATTGAATTGTCTGTGTGACAATCTGTTAGCTCGGACGTTGAACTTTCTGGTATTGAATCAAATGTACGATATGTAACTCCGTAAACATCAAACCCTTGCTCCTTTAAAAGCATGCCACATACTGAACTATCAAGTCCGCCACTCATGGCTAAAAGTACCTTTTTCATCTTAATGTGTTGGTGTTTGATGTAATTGCTTGTTAAACACTATCTTAATGGTCTTCTTAAAAAATCTAAAGGGTCTTCGAATTGGTTGATATCAGGAAATGTGCCTTTTACTTTCTCAATCTCCTCAAGCTCTTTTGATTTCTTTAGCTCAATTGCAGGGTCGGTGCAACGTCCGTTTTCGTAAGGAATTTCGCTTGTTACTTTTCCCGATTCGCTGTAGTTTTTTTCGATTCCATTGCGCAAGTCGTTTTTGTAAGGAATTTCTGATTCAATTCTTCCGCTTGGATAGTATAGCTTCATTGTGTCGCACATCAAGCCGTCACAATAGGTTGCACGCATTCTAATTCTGCCGTCTGAGTAATATTTTTCGTACAAACCATGTTTTTTCCCATCTTTATATGGGATTATTTCGTGCAGATTTCCAGATGGGTAGTAAAAGGTTTTGCTGATGCCATGTAAAATACCATTATTATACTCCTCTTGTGCAATTTGCATTCCGTTATCGAGATAGAAAATCCAGATACTATCCTTGTTTTGGTCGCAATATCGACCTCTGCCAATTATACGTTCGGCAGTGTTATACATTTTTACGCTGCTGTATTTACTGTTATCGTAAAAATAAGCTTCTGAGAAGAGTTTTCCACTTTCGTAGTAACGAGTAAATTTCCCAACGGGCTTATTGTTTTTAAAATATCCTACATAAGCGATTTGTCCGTTTGGATATTTTACTTCCCATGGTCCTTGTTTCATTCCGTTGATATCGGTGTAGTTTTTTATTTCATCGCCCTTTTGTCCAACGTTTTGACCGAATGAGTTTAAAATAAGCGTTACTCCAAAGATTGGTATTAATATCTTTTTTATCATAAGTGAAGTTCGTTTTTCAAATTACATCTGCTAAAATAACAAAAATACAAAACTTACTTTAAAAGCAATTAACAATTAGCAATGAACAATTTGTTAATTTCCTAAGTTTTTCCAACAACGCAAAATTATGTTTATATCGTTTGTAATTCTGTAATCTTTTGCATATAAGCGGTTTAGTTTGTCGATTGATTTGTCAGAGAGCTCCTGTTTCCTTATCATTGCAGGGTTTAGTACACCTTCTCTAATTGGTGGGAGTGTGGCTCTTGTATCTGGAATATATCCGACCCATGTTTTTTTGCCCAGCAGCACACTAAAAGCGTTTGAAATTATTTTTGACTTGTTATTATATGAGTAAAAAAGTATGGGGTAGGTGATCAGAATAAAGAGTGCCAGAGCAACGTCAATAGTTCTTTTAAACCTTAGATTGGTAGGTTTAGCAATACTGTTTAATTTAATGTTATATAGTTCATCGTCAGTTTGTATTGAGCTGCTTCCAACTACGGCAATACCATCTGGCGACAGTATTTTGAATTTAACTCCCGAAAGTTCAGTTAACATCATTGAATCGATAATTTCCGACGCGCTTAATGTCGATGAACAAAACACGATTTCGTCAACATTGTGTAACCGTGATATTTCGGGCATATCTGCTAGTGAGCCAAGTTTTTCGGTATCATCCATGTCGTTATTTACTCTACCTATAATCGTAAATGCTTCGGGTGAATTACTAATTGTTTGACGTGTTTTTTCAGCCTCTTCTGAGCTTCCTGCAATTAAAACGTTAAGATTTTTAGGTATAATTTTACTGTAGCCTTTTATGCCAATAGCTCCATAAAAAACTCGCAACAGTGGCAAAACAGTTGACGCAAAGATTGTTGAGAAGATAATCATTGCACGTGAAAAACGCAACTCTTCGTTTAACAGACTGTAAAACAATAATATAGAACCCGAACCAATTAAAATGCCTCTTAAATATGCTATATTTTTGTAAGGCTTATCGTAACCACCTGAATATAACACAGATACAAGAAAAATAAGTATATATATAGGAACAGCAAATGTTATATAAGAGGGGGGATAACTGCCTGCCGCTCCGAATTTAAAGACTTCCCAAAATGGTAAAACAAAATAGAAGAACAACCATATTAAAATACCATCTATAAGGGGGATTGTAATTGATGCAATTACTCTTTTTAAGATTGCTAAAAAAGCGCGGAAATATATTGCAAACTTGACGCATATAGAAAATATTCCAATCAGGCGGTTTTGGAAATGTTTTTTGAAAAATATCTCCATTGCATTGTAAAACACCATTACGTAGTTTACACTGCTTTTTTTGGTGCTTTCCCCTTTGTAGTGGACTATTGTTGTATGTGGGAAATAGTAATTTTTGTAGCCTCCAAGTTGTAGTCTGTATGAAAGGTCAATATCTTCGCCGTACATGAAGAATGTTTCATCTAAAAGTCCAACTTTATCTAATGCCGATTTCCGCATTAACATAAATGCACCGGAAAGGACATCTACTTCGTGCGTTTCGTTTGGGTCTAAATAGCTTAGATGATATTTCCCAAAAGTTTTCGATTTAGGGAAGAGTGCGCTAAGACCGAATATTTTATAAAAAGCGGTCATTGGCTTTGGTAATCCACGTTTTGATTCAGGAAGAAAATCTCCGTTGCCGTCAATCATTTTTACACCAAGACCGCCGGCATCATGTGTTGATTCCATGAAGTTTACGGTCTTAGTAAAAGTGTCTTCTTGTACAATGGTATCGGGATTTAATAGCAAAACATATTTACCTTTAGATTTCCTGATAGCAAGATTGTTAGCCTTGGAAAATCCCAAATTTTCTTTGTTCTCAATTAGTTTTACCTCTGGAAATAGATTGCGAACCATCTCGCAACTATTGTCATATGAATTGTTATCGACAACAAATATTTCACAACTTATGTCTTGAGACGCCTTTCTAACCGAGTGGAGACACTGTTCGAGAAAATACCTAACATTGTAATTTACTATAATAACCGAAAGTATAATATTGTCCATTTGGGATTTTTAGTATAATAGAAACGCAAAAGTATAAAAAATATGCATTCTATTTGTAAAAATTGTATTTATACCGATTGGACAGCTACTATAGTCCAAACTTCACTATTGTTTGTTTGGACTATGTATATGTAACATCGGCATTTACCATTGTAAAATTTTAAAAAGATTGGACTATTTTAAAATTACAATTGGTATAAGCAGTGGTATTATAGACAAAAATCAGCTTGAATGTAGAGTCTGTTTTATCAAGATTAATGTCCAGTTTCCGTTTGAAATACTACTTTAGAAATATTTTGTCCATTGCGGTAATAGAGTGTGTCAGAGTCTGATACTGTCTTTACATATTCTCGTGCTTCTCTGCCGTCATTAATGATAATCCTAACAACCTTTTTCCCATCCCATTCGTGAAACTCTTGTGTTAAGCCAGTATCATATGTTTTTGCCAAATTGGCAATGAATTCTTTGGTTCTACTTTCAGGGGAGAATGAGAACTGTTTAAATAGTTCCTTTTTTCTATTTATCTTATCAATCTGAATTTTAACATATTGGTCTGATTGGTTGATAGTTAGAGCCTCATTATAATATTGTTCGGCTTTGTCGTAGTCAGAGTTTTGAAAACATCTGTCGCCGTTTTCAATTAGCTTTCTGTATTGTTCGCTATCACTCCGATCAACAGATATATTCAGTTGTGTACCGAGAAACTTTATCTGTTTAAAAACGTACTCATCGTTTGGATTTAACTTAGATGCTAACTCGTAGTGATACAAAGAGTTAATATAGTCGCGATTACTTATATATTTATCGGCAAGAGAGACATGATGATTGTATTGTAATTTTATATACATCGAGTTGTCGAACCTGCTGTTTAAAGTGTCTGCCAGGTTAGCTTTATACCATGCGTAATCGTTTTCAGGATACATAGAAGCTGATTCAGTATAGAATACCGATGCCTTTGAAAAATCATGCCCTCGCATACAGGAATCGCCTAATTGTTGTAATTCAATAAAGGCTTTGTATTTATTACTCTTTCTTAATAACTGTGTCTCAAGAGAGTTTATTTGCTCTGTGGGATACAAAACATAGGGATCATATACTCGTGCCATCAAATAATGGTCGATTGCCTTTACAAAATCGCCACTCTTTTTTCCGTTATCTGCAAGAGATATATGTTTGTTGTACTGTGCGTATCGTTCCTTTTTTACGTATGAAATAAGATTATTGCTTAAGTTTTTAAATTTTCCGGAATAGTTGTAATCAAAATCAAATTCGCCAAAATTTGGTGAGTAGTAAATTTTGGCAACTGGCAGTTGAAAGACTGAGAAGTCTGTATTTGGGATTTCAGGAAAAATCTCCATATTAAACCAATATACCCACTCCCTCTCCTCATTTTCACGAACATTGGTGTCTATTGTCAATCTTTTGGTAACATAACCGTAGGCGGCAAATATCAGTTGATATTCACGATTTAACTCTAACTCAAAACTAAATCGTCCGGCTAAATCTGTTTCAGCAACCATTAACAGCGAGCCATAAGAGTACAGCTGCACCATGCTACCCGATATAGGCTTCCAGCCATCGCGCAAAAATCCGCTAATCTGTAAGCCTCCATTTTGAGCTGATACATAGCTAAATAGATTGATGAAAATAACAAGTAAAAGTATCTTGGAAAAGTTTCTCATTAACTAACTTTAAGTCTATCGTTTTATAAGATGGCTAAATGCAATAATTGTACCTAATATCGATATTGCATAACTATTTATTGCAATTATATACAATTTTCATCAAAATTTGTGTTAACGTAGTTTTAACTTATAATCAGAAATTTATTTTTATTTTGGATTTGCCAGTAAATATTGATGTATGAAACAGTGTGGTATCGCTTTATTTTATTCTCTCTCCAAGAATTATTTTTGGCATTGTTGTTAAACATCGGTTGAATCGTTTGTAGAATTTTTCTAATCCTGATCTTGTTGCTTCGGCGTGAATCAATTCATTTTCAAGCTCCCAATATGAAATATAAGTTACCCTTTCTGGTTTTCTTGTCAGTCTGATTGCAGGTTCTCCATTTTTCACCGAATTAAAGTCCTTTTGCCTGTGTGTTCTTTTGATGTATTTAACATCAATCACACCTGCAAAGGATTTATGATGTTCTGCGACCTCTTTAATAAGTTTTTCAAATTCATCGACCTTGTCAGGTTTTACCTCATAAATGCAAATTTCCGAAAAAGTACTCATTTTTTAGTCAAAGTTTTATTAATTGAAAATCCAAGTAGTCCACCTAAAATTGTTGTCATTATTGCTATTGGTACTAGTGAAACAGGCTCTTTCCATCCAATCAAAACAGCAGAAGGCAATAAAACTAAGAAAGCGATCAAAATACCTTTGATTACCGAGTTGATTTTTAAATCAATAGTTGCAATTAGGAATCCAACAACTATCCACATGGTAAATGCAGATAGATTTGCATCCCATGTCAGGTTTTGAATAATCATGGGAATTACATCAATAACTCCTGCAATAATGCCAAACAATAATCCAATTTTAATTTTTTTCATACGTTTAATTGTTTTTTCAGTTCAAGGTTATATAGAGTTTTTTGTTTATACCCTTATTTTATCAGTTTATTAATATTCAACCCAATTTTTGCTCCCCAGCAGTTATCTTTAACGCTCAATCCTTTATTATCAAGGTTTTTTGTGAAATTTGGATTGTACTCCACTTCAAAATATATCAAATCTTTGATATTAATTCCGACTCCTATTAATCCGCCTAAGTTGAATTTGTTAAACTCCTTAAATTCAGGTTCAAAAAAATTAAATGTCATTCCTGAAGCTGGTTCTTTAAACATGATACAACTATTAGAAATCATATAGTCGCCCCGTAATCCTGCTAAAAGATATGGAGAAAAATCACTTTTTAATGGCTTTGCTTTTAAGCCAATATTTAGTGCTAAGTCGTGTAATACTGCATTTTCATTTATTAATTCTGCCGTAGTTCCGTCTGCAAATTTTAGATCTATACTATTGTTTTTAAATCCCTTTTGTATATATCCAAATTCAGTTCGTAACGCCAAAAAGTCTCCAAAATCTTTTTCTGCCTGAAGAAACGCCTGAAAACCAAATTTATATTTATTATCACTGTCAAAAGAGATTAGTTTATAATCCCATGTCTGAGTGGAGTACGAAAGTCCGGTGTTAAATCCGTATCTGTCAATTATTTGACTGTGCGAAAGTTTTGCTGTTAAAATTAATGCAATAATAAGTAATAGTTTCTGTTTCATCTCTTTATAGTTTTAATTTTCTGTTAATATGTCCGGTTGACTATTAGTAAGTGTTTGTTCTTTTAAAATCTCATTATCTAGAATTTTAATTATTTCATCAGTTGGTTCAAATTCAATGACAAAGCTCACTGGAATACCTTTCTTTACTTCCTTAGTATTTATTTTGCAATTCAAACTTTCCAATAGTTTTATCAAGCATTCATATCTTTTAGGAGAGTTGTATAACGACAGCCTGTACCCTTTTTCTGTTTTTTCTCCAGCTGTAAGAAATTGTCCTGCAAGAAAAGAAATCTGATGCTTATGAGTTGCGTTTAAAACTTTATCACATTCTAATTGTCCATTAAAAAATGCAAATCCTAATAAGTCTTTCCATTCCTTCATTTTGGTAAAATTATAAAATGAATTAATTTCTCTAGCCAGACAAAAGGATTTAAGGATAAAAAACTCATGGCAGTTGCGACAGTCTTTTCGCTTTTTCATGCGACTGAATTTTGAACCAGTTATTTCTTCAATTCGTTTGATTTCTCCAATTCTTTGTTGATGAAGTATAAGAATGTAACCCCATTGTTTTGGATTGTTTTTAGGATAATGTCTTCCCATGTAGTCTTCCAATGAACCTAATAAGTAAAAGGTTCTGTCAAGTTCCTGTCCAAATGTCCATAGACCTAAAATTGATAGTAACAATATTGTGAATACTTTTTTCATATACATCTGTTGATACATAATCCCAAAAACAAAAGTAGCAATAAAGTAGCTCAAACCATTTAAAACTTCAATCAAAACTAAATGTTTTCTCTAAACATAGTGTATATCAGCAATCTACAAACTTCTCCAAATAATTATTATTGGATTTTCTTTTTTCAAGTACCAAAAAAACCAAAGGTTTGAGTAATTTTGGAGTTTTGATAAGTAAAACAGAAATATTATAACCTGATAAAAATGAAAATAATAACAAAACAAAGCTCTTTTGTAGTACTTGCAATTACTTTATTAGCCCTAATATTAACTAGCTGTAAATCAGACAAAACAGATTGTGGAGCAGTAACCAAGCATACAAATATCCCCGAAGGATACTATGTTGAAACTATTCCCTATTCGGTGTTTAAAGGCATTTTTGATGAGCGGATACAATACGAAAACATTGTATCAAGAGGAGCTGCAATTCCAATAAAGACAGAGGCACAGTTTTACATAAAAGCGTGGAACGACCTGTTTATCCAAAAATTAATAGAACCCGAAATCGAATACTTAGGTTTGAGAGTCTCTGATTACGAAATTGATGATATGGTTTTTGGAGCTCATCCTCATTCAAATCTGACTTCAATGCCATTTTTGTGCGATGCAAATGGAGTTTATCAACCCGAAGAAGCCAAAAGGTTTGTAGAGCTTATTAAGAGTGATACTGCAGGCGATCCGAAAATAACTTGGGATGTTTTTGTTAAAGATATGGTTTATGAACACCAGATAAAAAAGATGAGAAGCATCGTCTCTTCATCGTTTTTTGTTTCGCCGGCAGAAGAGAAGTTTTATGACAAATATTTGAGTACTGAAATAGATTTTGACTATATATTTATTCCTTACACTGAGGCACAAATAACCCCAAGCCACGACTCTTTATTAGTGAAATTATATGAAGATTACCAAGAAGACTACTATAAGCAAGAAACAAGGGATGTTACGATTGTAACTATAAAACCAGAGGTAGATTCAGCTAATCATATTGAAGAGTTGAAACGTTTCGAGGCTCTTAAAAACTTTGCTGATTCTGATTTTAGAACTCTTGCTGATAAAAACGAGTCTATAAAATTCTATTCTGCTGATTATAATTTGAATACAACACAAAAAGAGTTGTTAGGATTTTTCGAAAACGGAAAAGTTGGAGATCTTAGAGGTCCTTATCTACAAGACAATTCGTATAGATTAATGAAAATTATTGAGAAATATACAGCTCCCGATTCTGTAAAAGTTAGGCATATTATGCTAAGAGGAGAGGACACTTCTCTTGTTGTGGAATTAATGAAAAAAATCAACGATAATAAAGATGTTTTTGGAAAATTAGCAGAAAAATATAGTGCCGATACAAGGTCAAACGAAAATGGTGGCGAAATAGGCTGGATAAAACCCGGAGATTTGGTTGAGCCTTACAATACCGCATGTTTTTCAGCTCCAAGTGATTTTTATTTTGAAATAGAATCACATAACAAGAGACATATAATGCATGTTATGGAAACATCACAAACATCACAAAGTCACGTGATAGTCGATGTATTATATATGGATGTTGAGCCAAACGACCGCGATATTGAGAGGATGAAAAAGAAGGCAAATTCAATCTCCAAAAAATCTAAAACTGGTGATGATTTGCTTGTTAAAGCTGTTGAAAACAGGTATGCTACAACTAATTTGAATTTAGTCAATACATATTATTTCTTAAACGATATTCCCAACTCAATTGATATGCTTCAATGGTGTTTTAAAAACACTATTAATACAGTATCTCCGCCTTTCTTTAGAGACAATTTAGCATATATACTAACTGTAACCGACATTGTCCCAACAGGATATATTCCCTTTGAAAAAGTAAGAGACATTGTACGAGATGATTACATAGTTTTATACAGAAAAGACACCTTATACAATAGAATAGCACAGCGTGTAAAAAAAGGAGACACGCTGGAAGAGAATGGAAACATATTGAAACGAGAAGTTATTGGGATAAAAAATATGCTATTGTCCTCATATACCATTCCAACACTCGGCATAGAATATAATTTACGAGGAGTATTGATGGGATTAAAAGTTGGCAAAACTTCTGACTTATTTAAAGGAGATAAAGGAGTGTTTATGGTTAGAAAAACAGCAGAGAGAAAAATTAAACAGACAATGGATTCGGAAACTCGTCTAAACAACCAGTTTATGGCAAATGTTTCCAATGATATATATTTAGGCGATATAACAAAAAAAGCATATCCAATTATAAATATAGCCAGAGAACAAGACAGTTACATGCTTCTAAAAGAGTACAATGATGAACTTCCTTACGACAGCACAGCTTCTAAAGAGATAATTCCTGCAGAATACGCATTTAGAGATGAAAATTGGGCATTAGCTCTTAACGGAAACTCTGATTTTAAAGGTTTTGTTAATTTTTATGAAAACATTGAAAAGGAGACAAAACAGAGCCGCTTGGCTAAAATATACGCGGGCATATGTTTTATGAAGTTAAATGAGAATCAGAAAGCTATTCAAGTTTTATCGACAATAGGTAAAACAGAAGATTTTTATACACCTTCAATAATTCCGATTCTTTTAGGAGATGCTTACTCATTTATTGGGAAAAACCAAGAAGCTATCGATAGCTACAAGAGAGCAATTGACAACAGTAACTCTCCATTTTTTAGCGGAATAGCAATGCATAAACTTGCGCTATTGGATTATATGTTAGGCAATTATGACGAAGCAATTAAATATTGTGAGATATTGATTAATACAAATATTAAGCATTTCAACTCACAGGTAATGACTGAGCTGTTAGGTGCATTAAAAGAAAAAAAGAAGAATAATAACTAAAAAACAGAGCATTTTTTTATTGTAAAAAACTTGTTGTCACTATGTTTCTGATTTTATACCGATTGGACAACTACTTATAGTCTAAACTTCACCATCATTCGTTTGAGCTATGTATCTGTAACATCGGTATTTTCCATTGTAAAATTTTAAAAAGATAGGACTATTTTAAAATTACAATTGGTATTAAATGTTGCATATTGTTATTTTATTATCTATTTTTGTTAATGAAAAGTTAATATATTGAGAGCAAATCACTAAATCAGAAAGTTATGACATGCAAAATTCCTTTGAAGAACAGTGATTATTATGCAGTTGTTGACGCAAGAGTTTATGAATATCTTGTGAATGATCCGCATTTGGCAAAAATCAAATTTTTAGATAATCTTCGTCGTCACAGTAAAGGGTACGCTTTTTTTCAAAAAAATTGGAAACAGTCTGATGGTACATATCGTAATGAGACCATATATCTGCAAAAAGTGATAGCTGAAAAATTTATTGCTCTACCAGATAAGGTTAATCGTTACTGGGTGCGTTTTAAAGATGGAAATCCAAATAATTGTAAATTAGATAACTTAGAATGGAGCTCTTTGTCGAACGTTGTTAGAAACACGTCAAAAACAGACAATCAATTTGGGTACAGAGGTGTAGTTAAAAGCGGAAACAAGTATCAGGCTATTATTTATGTTAACCGCAAAGCACTGAACTTAGGTACATTTTCAACACCTGAGGAGGCTGCCGAAGCTTATAATAAAAAATCAATTGAATTGTTCGGAGTTACACGTAGTCTGAATAAAATAAGAAAATAAATAAATCAGGAGTTGTTAATGAATTTGAAAATATGCCGTTATATGTGCAATTTTAAGTATTTCTTAATAACACCGCATTACAGTATTTAAAAAGCAAAACAACAAAAATGTTGATTTGAGAAATGGATATAAAATCAGAACTTCAAATACAATTTGCATCACACACAATTCTTGGTAAAGAAAAAAAGTATAATACCGATATTTGTGAAAGCTTTGAGCTTGTTGGCGGAATGGGTATCGTCCTTTGTGACGGTGTTGATGGTATTAACAATGAGGGAGGAGCATTAGCTGCCAAACTTGCTTTAGAGGGTGTGAAGCGACATTTTAAGCGGAATCCCATAAAAAATCCTATAAAAGCATTGCAGGGAGCTATGATGTTAGCTAACTTTTCGGTCTATGACCATGCAATGAAAAACGAACGTTTTTTACAAATGGGAGTGAATATCCTTTTAGTAATTGTTGTTGACAACTTAATTTATTACGCATCTACAGGAAACAATGCTCTTGTTCTTCAACGTGAAGGTGTTCTTTATCAATTGGTTAAACCAAATGTTGATGATCAGTTGTCAGTTGTTCTTTTAGGTCGCGAAAAATATACACGCTTTTCTATTTGCAAAAATCCTATTCAAGCGATTAATAATGATGTTATCCTTTGTGCATCAGACGGTGTGTTTACCGTATTTTCGGATCAACAAATAGCTGAACTTTTATATCAAGACGATATTTCTATCGATTTGCTTAGTTATCAGATTATCTTCAAGTTAGAGGAACAACAAACATCCGATAATGCTACTGTAGCACTTGCAAGATTGACAGATAAAAATGATCTGCCTCCTGAAGGTAAATCCGTAAAGTCAGAAGTAGTTGATTTGAATGATATGCCAGAGATTAATCATTTCAACTCAGAGTTTGATCACACAGATGATGATACAGACAATCAAAATCACAGCGAAGAAACAAAAGAGGACGTTAAACAAGTTAAACAAGATAAGCCCCTATCAATCATCAAAAACAAAAGGGTAATAACTGTTTTTGCTTTAGTATTGTTAGCGTCTATAATATTGATTTTATCATTAGATTATTTTCTAAACAGTGGCGATAAAGATGACGCGTTGGTTAAAAAACGAACTGAAACAACTGAGAAACAGGTGCAAAAGCAGAAACAAGAGCCAGAAACAAAAGAGATAAAAAAACAGAAAGAGAAGGAAATTAAGGAGGAAACACCTGCAAAACAGACAGAACATCAGTTTTATGAACATAAAGTTCAAAAAGGAGAAAACCTGTTTCGTATAAGTAAAAGGTATAATGTTACATTTGCGCAAATTAAAGAGGCAAACAATTTAACGTCAGAAACTCTACGATACGACCAAAAAATAAAGATACCTGTTAAGGCAATTCATACGGTTAGCTCTGGTGAATCAGTAGGCACGATAGCACAACGCTATAAATCAAGTACTCAAGATATATTGAAAGCTAATGAAATAACTAATGAGAACCAACTTAAAGTTGGTGCCAAAATCATTATCCCTTTATCTAATAATTAGCTTTTTGTAATGAAAAAACAATCATCTTCCTTTACGAGCCAACTTTTTTGGGGGCTTATTCCTTTAGTTGTTTTTATTCTCGCGGAAAGTCTGTTTGAGACTACTACATCGGCAATAATATCGGTATCGTGCGGGTTAATTATTTTTGCTGTTCAGTATATTAGAGAGAGGTTTTTAGACAAATTCTTAATTATTGATATAATTGTCTTGTCAATTTTAGGAGCCGCCACAGCTCTCTTTAAAAGTGAACTTTTCTTAAAATTAAAACCAGGATTTACACAGACACTTTTTTTAATCTATTTGGGCATCATTGTATTTGGAAGCCACGATGTATTCAAGCAGTTTACAGAACGATTCTCTTTTGGTAGATTTAAACTTAGTGATGACAATATCAGCTTATTAAGAAAAAATATGAAGATTATGCTGTATGTTTTGATAGCACATACAGCCTTAGTTTTTTATGCGGCTTTTCACTGGAGTATGACTGTTTGCGTATTTATTTCGGGAGTTGGTTTTTTCCTTGCAGCAATAATCGCGGTTTTAGCTCCTTTTGTAATAAAATGGATAAAATCTTGGGGTGTTGAGTATGTTCCAATTCTCGATGAAAAAGGGAACGTTATCGGTAAAGCTACGCGTGAATATGTCCACACAGGCTCTTTTGCACTACACCCGGTTGTTCATGTGCAAATTCTTAATCCATCGGGGCAAATATTTCTTCAAAAACGTTCGGAGAATAAAAAAACACAACCCAGCAAATGGGATTCTGCAGTAGGAGGTCATGTAAAGTGGAAAGAGACCATAGAACAAGCCTTGGAACGTGAGATGTTTGAAGAGACAAAACTTAAACCTTCGAACATAAGTTTGAGGGCGCAATATATTTGGAAAGACCATGAGGAGTCGGAAATGGTCTTTTCGTTTGTTCAAGTAACTGAGCAAGAACCGAAGGTTAACCCTAAAGAGGCTTCTCAAGGACGATGGTGGACAGTGTCGCAAATTGAAGAGTCACCACAAGAGATTTTTACTTCAAATTTTTTGCACGAACTGCCAGAAATTAAAGCTATCATTAGGAAAATCAGGAAATAAAACGGTGCAAATGTTTGTAGTAACAAAATACATCCTATCTTTGTATTTAAAATGGTGTTTTACTTACGGTAAAAACATATGTAAGAGAAATATATAGGAAAACGAACAGTCACCCTTGTCATAAAAAAGCTTGAAACCTATAAAGGTGCAATTTTTAAGGTCAGGGTGATTTTATTTTTATAGGCGTGCAAATTTTTTATAAAAGAGCAAACAGAAAAAATATAAACATATGAAAGATAAAAATTTTAAAGAACAGATCGGCGAAATGCTGAAAAAGCACGGTAATGTTGCTAAAAATATTAGCCGTCGCAAAATGATTAAACTTAGTGTTAAAAAGCGTGAAGCAATGATAATGGAGTGTGGTGCCTTGGCAACGTGGACAGCCCCTGAATCAACAGGGCGTAGCCCAAAAGATACCTACATGGTAAAACATCCTGAAAGTCAACACTTAATTGACTGGACATCACCCAACAATATCCCAATGGCACCAGACACTTTTGATATGCTATTTGAAGATGCTATCAAAACACTCGAAAAATCAGACAAAATATATGAAACTGATCGTGTTGTAGGTGCCGATTCAGCATATGCACTTCCTGTTAAAACAGTGACAAACAAAGCTTTATCAAGCCTCTTTGTAGATAATATGTTTCGTCCAGTTCCGAGTGATATTAAAAATAGTATTTTCGCTGAAAAGCCATTTATTTTGATATCGCTGCCTGATTGCAAGGTAAACACTGAAAGATATGAAGGACGACTTCGCAAGAACGAAAAAGGTGAAGTATCTAATTTAGCAGTTGCAATGGATTTCGATCGCCGTGTAGGTATCGTTTACGGTTCGGCATATATGGGAAGTATGAAAAAATTGAT
Organism: Bacteroidales bacterium; assembly: GCA_012519055.1. Lineage (NCBI taxonomy): Bacteria > Pseudomonadati > Bacteroidota > Bacteroidia > Bacteroidales > Bacteroidales bacterium. The sequence goes on from JAAYQU010000021.1 coordinate 32,728, forward strand.
TTTTACCGTAATGAACTACTATTTGCCATTAGAAGGTATTCTTCCTCTACACTGCTCTGCAAATGAGGGAACTGACGGTCGTACAGCACTTTTATTAGGATTGTCGGGCACAGGTAAAACAACACTTTCAGCCGATCCAAAACGAGCATTATTAGGCGATGATGAACATGGTTGGAGCAAAAATGGCATTGCCAATTTTGAAAATGGTTGCTATGCAAAAATGATAGATATTACGCACGAAGCAGAGCCCGAAATTTGGAACGCTGTTATGCACAAAGACGACTATTTAAAACATGGTGCTATTGTTGAGAATGCAATGGTTTATCCAAATGGAAAGGTTGACTATTTTGATACAAGATATACTGAAAACAGTCGCTCATCGTATCCGTTGGAGTTCCTGACAAATATTAAGAAATCGTCGGTTGGAGGACACCCCACAACAATTCTATTTTTAACAGCAGACGCTTATGGTGTATTACCTCCGATTTCACGTTTGGATGAAAGTCAAGCAATGTTCTGGTTTTTAATGGGCTACACCTCAAAACTTGCTGGAACAGAAACTGGAGTAACCGAACCTCAAGCAACATTTAGCCGTTTCTTTGGAGCTCCTTTTATGCCAGCTCAACCAGCCGTTTATGCACAAATGTTGGGAGACAAAATGAAAGAGCATAATGTTAAGGTCTTCTTAGTAAATACAGGTTGGAGTGGTGGCAAGTATGGAGTTGGCTCACGTATTAAATTGCGTTACACTCGCGCAATGGTAGATGCAGCGTTAAACGGCGATTTAAATAATGTTCAATATACAACTGACCCAATTTTCCATGTTAGCATACCACAATCGTGTTCAAATGTGCCACAAGAGATTTTGACACCTAAAAATGTATGGGCTGACAAAAACGATTTCGATGTCACAGCCAAAATGTTAGCAGGTAAATTTAGCGAACAGTTCGACAAGGCTTATGGTAGCCATGGTCTTGATAAGGAAATAGTTAAACAATGCCCAGGAAAATAGATTTTGGAATGCGGATTTAGGATTTACCGAATAATACGGGTAGCGCAATTAGGATTTTTTTAATCTTTCCATAATGATAGTCGGCAACAAAATTTTAGTTGCCGGCTATTTTTGTTTTATCTTTAAATGGCTAACTTTGTAGGTAAACTAAAAAATAATATCATGAGAGTAAAATTTTTAACGCTGATAGTCCTTTCTATTTCCACAATTTACTCATTTGCTCAACAGGGCACTATCGGCAACGACGAACTATTCCAATTACGTAAAAGCTACGACAAAAACGATCTTGCAACACGTGCAATTACCAACGCTTTAACACACAATAGTTTAAAAGATTTGGTTGTAAATCTTGAAAATGAAGGCAAAACCGATCACCTGTTCAAATACAAAGTAAAAGTAAGTGGTATAACTGATCAAAAAAGCTCTGGTCGCTGTTGGGCATTTGCAAGTCTTAATACATTGCGTCCCGCAGTGATGGAAAAATTGAATGTCTCATCGTTCGAATTCTCATTGAACTACCTCTACTTTTGGGATATTTTAGAAAAATCAAACCTATTTCTCGAAAATGTTATTGCAACTATTGATAAACCCTGGGATGATCGCTATGTAGAGTGGTACTTTAAATCGCCAGTTGATGACGGAGGTGTGTGGAATCTTTACGTTAATTTGGTTCAGAAATATGGATGTGTTCCCAAGTCTGTAATGCCTGAAACCAATAGTAGCAATAGTACAAGACAACTTACAAGTATCATAAAAACAAAACTCAGAGAACACGGCTACAATTTACGCGAGGAGTTTGGTGGTAAAAAGACTGACAGAAAAAATATTGAAAAACAGAAACTTACAATGCTGTCAGATATTTACCGTATTTTATGTTTTCACTTAGGCGAACCTCCAGCTGAATTTACATGGCGTTACGAGACTAAAGATGGCGAAATAAAATCGTTTGAAAAATATACTCCATTACAGTTTATGCAGGAGATACTGCCAGATGTAAAATATGATGAGTATGTGATGATTATGAACGACCCAACGCGTCCTTATTATCAATACTTCGAGATTGAAAACTACAGAAATACCAAAGAGGGCGTAAATTGGAAATACGTAAACCTGCCTAACGATGTTATTAAGCAGATATGTGTGGCATCAATAAAGGGAAATGAGTCAATGTACACGTCAAGCGACGTGGGCAAGCAACTAAACAACAAAGAAGGGATATTGTCTTTAGACAATTATGATTATGAGTCAATTTATGGTATTCCGTTCGGAATGGATAAAAAAGCGAGGATTATTACACGTGAAAGCGGTTCGGCACATGCTATGACACTAATTGCTGTTGATGTTGACGAGAACGAGAAACCAACCAAATGGCAATTCGAAAACAGCTGGGGAAGCAGTAGCGGATATAACGGATACTTAACGTTTACCGATGCTTGGTTCGACGAATATATGTTCCGTTTCGTTGCTCATAAGAAATATCTTTCGGCTGATGTGCTTAAAGTATTAGAGAAGAAACCAATAATGTTACCACCTTGGGATCCAATGTTTTAGCAATTTAGAAGAACTCTATTAAAGTCCTCATAGCAACTGTTTTATGTCAAACGATACATACGATTCCCGAGCCAAAATATTAGCTATTGGAGCAGTTTTGTGTTGGTCAACTGTTGCAACAGCTTTTAAATTAGGATTAGAGGGTTTGTCGCCGATAAGTTTTCTTTTTTACGTAATAATATCATCGATAATATTTCTGTGCGTATTTATTACGTTGACAGATCGTTGGAAAGGATTTAAAAATATTAAGTTCTCAGATTTTTTGGTGGCAGTTCTTTCGGGACTATTAAATCCATTTGCGTATTATCTGATTCTTTTCGAAGCTTATGATAGACTTCCGGCACAAGTAGCTCAAACACTTAACTATACGTGGCCCATTGTTTTGGTTTTAATGTCAGCTTTTATTAATAAGCGAAAAGTTGCGAAAAACGTTATTTGGGGTTTATTGCTTGGGTTTTTAGGCGTTATGTTTATTGCATCGCGCGGACACATATTTGTTTTATCGTTTGATGGAGTAGGTGTTTTTCTCGCTGTTTTTAGCAGTTTGGTGTGGGCAACATATTGGATTATAAGTAAGTCATCTAAAGTAGAGCCTGTGCGGTTTCTGTTTATAAATCAGGTCGTTGGATTATTAGCAACGTTATTATGGATAACGGTTTTTGATATTAAAATTGCTATACCAAATACTCAGTCGGCATTAGCCACAATATATTCAGGATGGTTTGAAATGGGTATTGCCTTTGTTTTGTGGATAACCGCATTAAGATATGCTTCGAAGCCTGAAAAGATATCGCATTTTATATTTTTTGCTCCATTTTTATCACTGTTTTTTATACGATTTATTCTTTCAGAACCAATTATGTTCTCAACATTAGTAGGACTTGTACTTATTATTTCAGGCGTATTAATTGTTGAATATGGTTCTGATGTATTTAAAAAGATTCGCAAAAAGCTATCTGTTTAGGCCGATTTATACCGATTGTACATATTCTTTGGTTCAAATTTAGCAGTAGTTCTTTTGGATAATGTATATGTTATATCGGTATTTACTACTGTATTATTTTATAAAAGATTGAATTTCGTTGAAATTACAAATGATTTAAAAAAGTTAATTTACCTTTTTGTTAATTTTATATATCTTTGAGTGTTGCACAAGCTAAAAAAGATGAAAAAAGTAATAGATACAGAAAGAATACCAATCAAGCTTTGGCTTGATGAGATTGACGCAAATACGCTTCAACAGGCAAAAAATCTTGCTAATCTGCCTTTTGCATTTAAACACATTTGTTTGATGCCAGATGCGCACTCTGGATACGGAATGCCTATCGGGGGAGTAATGGCTACAGAAGGAGTGATTGTACCCAATGCCGTGGGAGTAGATATAGGTTGCGGCATGTGTGCAGTCAAGACAGATTTAAAGAATGAACCACATATTCGGAAAAAATTAAAAGATATTGTAGATGATATAAGAAAAATAATTCCAGTTGGGTTTTCGCATCATGATAATGCTCAAGATGAAAACCTTATGCCTCAAAACTACAATATTGATAATTTGTATATAATAAAAAATCAATATGCTTCAGCATTAAAACAAATTGGAACACTTGGGGGTGGAAATCACTTTATAGAAATTCAAAAAGATAGCGAGGATATTATTTGGATTATGATACACTCGGGAAGTAGAAATTTGGGTAAAAAAGTTGCAGAACATTATAACAACATAGCAAAGAACCTGAATAATCTTTGGTACTCATCAATTGACTCCAAGACTGACCTCGCTTTTCTACCTTTTAAAACTGAAGAGGCACGAAAATATTATAACGAAATGAAATATTGTGTCGATTTTGCATTTGCAAATCGTCAGTTGATATTAAAAAGAGTACAAGAGGTGTTTGTTGATTATTTCCCAGAAATCAATTTTGGCGAAATTATTAATATTGCTCACAATTATGCTCAATGGGAAAATCACTTTGGCAAAGATGTGGTTGTACACCGTAAAGGTGCTACTTCTGCACATAAAGGTGAAATTGGAATTATTCCCGGCTCGCAAGGTACAAACTCCTATATTGTTGAGGGATTAGGAAATCCCGAAAGTTTCGCAAGCTGTTCACATGGTGCAGGTCGTAAAATGGGACGAAACGAAGCAATACGAACATTAGACCTTGAAGAGGAACAGCGAAAGCTCGATAGATTAGGAATTGTTCATGCTGTAAGAAGTAAAAGTGATTTAGAAGAAGCGCCTTCCGCCTATAAAAACATTGCACATGTTATGGCAAACCAAGAAGATTTGGTAAAAATAAAGGTGGAACTATCGCCACTCGCAGTAGTTAAGGGGTGATTGAGAATATGTCAAAATATCACTTATATTTTTCAATAATATAAAAATTTGAACATTTAAAGATAAAAATTGACTAAATTTAGGGGTTGATAACTGATTTATTAATAATAACTACATAATTAAATCTATAACACAATGCAAAAATTACTTTTAGGCGACGAGGCATTAGCTCAAGGAGCTATTGACGGTGGATTGTCGGGTGTATATGCATATCCCGGAACTCCATCGACCGAAATTACCGAGTATATCCAAGATAGCAAACAGGCTAAGGATAGAAAAATACGTAGTGATTGGTCTGCCAATGAAAAAACTGCAATGGAGGCTGCATTAGGTATGTCATATGCCGGAAAACGTTCAATGTCGTGTATGAAACACGTAGGAATGAATGTTGCAGCAGACTGTTTTATGAACGCAGCCGTAACAGGCGTTAATGGTGGCATGCTAACAGTTGCAGCCGATGACCCAGGAATGCACTCATCACAGAATGAGCAAGATAGTAGATATTTTGCAAAATTTGCGCTTGTTCCAGTACTTGAACCATCGTCACAACAGGAGTGTTACGATATGGCTTACGAGGGATTTGAGCTGAGCGAAAAATTCAATGTTCCCGTGATGATTAGACTTACAACTCGTATTGCTCACTCAAGAGCAGGTGTTGCTACACGTGAAACAAAAAAACAGAACGAGATTTTGTTACCGAAAGATCCTCGTCAATACGTTTTACTGCCAGGAATTGCAAGACGAAACTACAAAAAGTTGCTTTCAATACAAGGAGAACTTGAAAAAGCAAGTGAAGAGTCGAAATGGAACAAATACTTTGACGGAAAAGATAAATCAAAAGGCGTAATTGCTTGCGGTATAGCTTATAATTATTTTCGCGAAAATTATCCCGAAGATAAATGTCCATATCCTGTGATTAAAGTTTCTCAATATCCGTTGCCACGCAAAATGGTCGAGAAGATGGCTAAGGAGGTAAAAGAGATTATTGTTCTCGAAGATGGCTATCCGTTGGTTGAAGAGCAAATTAAAGGATTTTTGGCAAAAGAGCCTGTACGAGGACGTTTAGATGGCACTCTGCCACGTGATGGAGAGTTAAATCCCGCTCTTGTTGCAGCAGCCTTTGGCGTAAAAATCAATCCGGGTGCTGATATACCGGCAGTTGTGGTTGGTCGTCCCCCTGCAATGTGTACAGGATGTTCGCATATCGATATGTACACTGCTCTAAAAGAGGTAATGCAAAAATATGGTACAGGACGCGTATTCTCTGATATTGGTTGCTATACGCTTGGAGCGTTGCCACCTTATGGTGTTATCAACTCTTGCGTTGATATGGGAGCGTCAATTACAATGGCAAAAGGTGCTGCCGATGCAGGATTAGTTCCTACCGTTGCAGTTATTGGTGACTCAACATTTGCACATTCGGGCATTACAGGTTTGATTGATGCTGTAAGAGAGAAATCACCAATTACCATAATAATTTCCGATAACGAATCAACGTCAATGACCGGAGGTCAAGATTCGTCGGCTGTTGGTATTATTGAAAAAGTTTGCGAAGCCGTGGGAGTTGAGCCTGAGCATATTCATGTTTTACTGCCATTGAAGAAAAACCACGAAGAGATGGTTGAGGTATTTAGACGTGAGATTGAATATAAAGGCGTTTCTGTTATAATTCCGAGACGTGAGTGTATCCAAAAAGCCGTTCGTAGAAAAAAGAAAGAAGCTAAAGAGAAAAAGCAGTAAGCATTAAATAATAACTATTAATCACTAAAAACATTATCATGAAAATTGATTTAATATTATGTGGAGTAGGAGGGCAGGGTATTCTGTCAATTGCAGCTGCTTTAGGTGCTGCCGCTCTACGCAACAACCTATATTTAAAACAAGCCGAGACTCACGGAATGAGCCAACGTGGAGGTGACGTGGTTTCACATATGCGCATAAGCGACAAGCCAATTCATTCAGATTTAATTCCTATTGGAGCTGCCGATATGATTTTGTCGGTCGAGCCAATGGAGGCATTGCGCTATCTGCCATTTTTATCGCCCAAAGGATATGTTGTTACAAACACAACTCCTATTAAAAACATTCCAAACTATCCATCGGAAGATGAGATTATGAAAGAGTTGAAAAAACTACCCAACGTTGTAATTATCGATGCCGATACCATAGCAGAAGATATGGGATCTAAACGTTCAATGAACATTGTTATGCTCGGGGCAGCCGCTCCTTTCTTAGATATGCCGTATGAAAGTTTTGAGAATGGTCTTCGAGATATTTTCGGACGTAAAGGCGATGATGTCGTTAACTCTAATCTTGCTGCACTGAAAGCTGGTTATGACTTTTCGGTGAAAAACCGTAAATAATAATTTAAGTTGATATAGAAGCGGGGTATACTGGATTGTGACCCCGTTTTTTTTGATTTATATCTTTTAACTTTTACATATCGTCCTTTGCAGCTACAGCAATCATCCTCGCTTTGGCATGAGCAACTCCGCCTACTTCCATTTCCATATTAACTATGGCTTTTCTTTCTTCAATCTCTTCAACAGTAGATGTAACTGTTATTTCTTCGTTCATAGGTAGCGGCTTTTTAAAATCAATTTCCAATTTTGCTGTAACAAAGCGACCTATTACAGTATCTTTTGTAAGTTTAAGCCCCTTGTTTTTATGGGCAAACCAAGCCGCAGAAGCAGTACCATGGCAATCAAAGATAACTGCCATCATACCTCCAAAGAGGTTATCCGGAACGCCACCTGTAAACTTGTCAGCTGGCGTAAACTTGCAGACACATTTGTCTCCATATTCAATGGGATAGCTTTTTATGTGTAAACCCTCTTTATTTTTGGGTCCACAACCCCAGCAGTGTTGAAATCTTTCTCCGTAAGTGTCTTGAATAGCAATTTTTTTCAATTTCCGTTATCTAAGTTTAACAAATCTGCTAATTTCTTGAAGGAGGGATTTCGTTCGGCAAATATTTCAAAAACCTCGTCACCGCTTTTTTGTTCATTGGGGATGTCGATAGCTTCATCAATAATCCACTCTAATTCAACAGTTTCTAAGTTGTATTTCTGCTTAATAACATTCTCAATTTTTGATTTGATTTCGTTAACTAAATCAACTTGAGAATCACTTTTAAATGTAAGTTTAATTGTTGACGGGGCTTCAAAAACAGGTTCCGATGTTTTTAGAGCTACGTAAAGTCGAGTCTGCTCCTCAAAAGGTTTTATTACATCAAGCCAGGTTTCTGATAAGTTTGCAATGTCAAAAACAGTCTCTTTAGGTGTTTGTGGTACACTATCGCTGTCAACCATTGATGTGTCAGGCGATCCACTTTCTGCTACTACATTGTTACTCTCTGTCAATGTAGCTTTTATATTGACCTGTGATTGAGGTTTTGGAGGAAGTTTTACCGTTTCGGGTTTGCGCACATGAGCTGTCTTTGAACTACTTACCCTTTGCGGATTTTTTTTTTTTGTTTTCAATATTAAACTGAAAAAATCCGATATCCATTAAGGTTAACTCAACGTGTAACCGTTGATTTTTGCTTGTTTTGTAATTAAATTCGCATTCTCGGAGCTTTTGTAATGCCCCAAACAGCAAGTTCGTGGAGCATTTTGTTGCTTGTTGCAAATATTTTTGCTCCATATCGGCACCGGCATCAATCAGCTTAACTGTTGTCGGATTTTTGCTCATCATTAAGTTTCGAAAATGAGATGATAGTCCCGATATAAATATCAGACCATCAAAACCTTTACGAAGAATATCATCGTAAATCAACATTAATTCCGATATTTTATTCTCAAGAATACAATCTACGACTTTGAAATAGTATTCATAGTCGAGAATATTTAGGTTTTCAATGGTTTTTTGATAAGTTATATCTCCTCCGGTAAAGCTCACCAATTGGTCGAATATCGAAAGTGCGTCACGCATTCCGCCGTCACTTTTTTGAGCTATAACTCTTAACGCCTGATCTTCAGCCTTGATGTTTTCGCTTTGTGCAACGTGTTTTAGATGATTTACTGTATCTTCAATCCTAATACGGTTAAAATCAAAGACTTGACACCGTGATAAAATTGTAGGTAAGACTTTATGTTTTTCGGTTGTAGCCAGAACAAATATTGCGTGTGCAGGAGGCTCTTCCAATGTTTTCAAAAAAGCGTTAAACGCCGAGGTTGACAACATATGAACCTCATCAATGATATAAACGTTGTACTTCCCAATTCTTGGAGTAATTCTAACCTGTTCGATTAAATTGCGAATATCTTCGACGGAATTGTTTGAAGCGGCATCAAGTTCATGGATATTATATGAGCGGTTGCCGTTAAAAGCTTCACAACTTTCGCATTGGTTGCAGGGCTCATTTTCTTCTGTTGGCGAGAAACAGTTAATGGCTTTGGCAAAAATCCGCGCACAGGTGGTTTTACCAACACCACGAGGTCCGCAAAATAGATAGGCATGTGCTAACTGATTGTTTTTTACAGCACTTTTTAAAGTTTGAGTAATACTTAATTGTCCAACCACAGACTTGAAGGTCTGAGGTCTGTATTTCCGAGCCGACACAACAAAACTTTCCATTACTCAAAGGTTTCTGCAAATATAACTATTTTATACCAAATGTAATTTTATAATACTTCATTCCTTTATAAAATTTTACAATGTTTAATTCCGATGTACAAACTGTATTTAGCTTTTATCTGAAAAACGTTTTATTTTTGTTTGTAGAAATTTTTGTGAAAAGCAAGTTAGCATAAACAAAATCTATCTATATTTGTTACTAACTAAATATCCCGGAGATATTTATATAACTATGAATTTTAAACTAATTAACTAAAAAATAGAAAATTATGATTTCGTCAAAATTAGAAAGTGCAATTAATGAACAAATTAATGCCGAACTATGGTCAGGATATATGTATCTTAGTATGAGTGCATATTTTGAAGAAAAAGGGTTGACAGGATTTGCAAAGTGGATGAGACTCCAGGCAGAAGAGGAAAAAGATCACGCTTACAAATTTTTCGATTATGTTAATGAGCGTGGAGCGAGAGTTATACTTAAACCCATTGCAAAGGTTCCAACAACATGGAAAAATCCTCTCGATGTTATGAAAGAAACCTTAAATCACGAAAAACATGTTACTTCATTGATATACAAATTAATGGATTTAGCTATAGCTGAGAAAGATTATGCAACCCAAAGTTTCTTGAATTGGTTTATTGATGAACAGGTTGAAGAGGAGGCAAGTGCATCAGATATCGTTACTCGTTTAGAGATGATAAGTGATAGTAAAAATGGGCTGTTTATGTTAGACAGGGAACTTGGAAGCCGAGAATAATATAAGATAGTTAGCAGTTTCAAAGCCCACTGAATTTTAATATTTTGTGGGCTTTTATTTTGATCAAAAATGGCAAATAGGGGTAAGGTTGTCAATAAATATTGTAAATTTGTAGATACTGTTTTTTTGCACGATACTTGTGAAAACATACTGCAAAAATCAAAGAGCCAAAATATTAACTTTAAAATGAATCAATTATGAGAAAAATACAATCATTTGTAGTTGTTATGTTTTTGACTTTGCTCACATCATCTTGTGTGAAAGAGGAACCTGTATATGTTTTGCAAAACAATGGATCAAATACTTATGTTTTTGATAATTTAATAGGAAATGTAAGAATAACCATCTATAATACCCCAAATAGTTATGATATTACAGTAGTTAATGGACCGGGAAGTGTTATAGGTTGTGCAATCAGAAATTACTCATCTCCATCAACTATCTATTTCAGCGATGCGTATATTCCAAAAGGAGGTACAGAAACTCAATCTTCCTCTGCAAATGGCATTCCATTAGGACAAAAACTCGAACTGAAACTTGTACTTTACAAAACAAATGTTTCATCTGCTGTCTATAGGCTTATTGAGGCTTTAGGACTTGATTTTTGGGACGGTATTAATCGATATAAGGAGAATATTGCAGCAGAATATGTTATAGTTTTTAAGATGAGCAATTAACAATTAAGTTAAAAGTTAAAAGGAGAAAGGCACAAGTTTTAGGGTTTGTAACACTTTTTCTTGTACTTTTTTCCTTTTAATTTTCCGTTTATTATTAAAAAATTTAGGGTTGAGCGTTTTTACAGTTTGTGTTCACCCAACCAACGTTCTGCATCAATAGCTGCTTTACAGCCGGTGCCTGCCGCTGTTACGGCTTGTCGGTATGAATTGTCCATAACATCGCCACATGCAAAAACGCCGGGAATATTTGTGTAAGTTGATGTTCCTTTAGTTTTAATATACCCAACTTCATCTGTTTCGATATAAGGTTTGAATACGTCAGAATTTGGAGTGTGTCCAATTGCAAGGAAAAAACCGTCAATTTTTATATCAACAATGGTTTCGTCCGGCTCGCCCATACGTTTAATAAGTTTCGCACCTTCGACAACGCTATCTCCGTACAACTCTTTGGTATTGTGTTCAAAAAGCACTTCGATATTTGGTGTTGACATAACTCTCTCTTGCATTATTTTAGAAGCGCGTAAAAATGGTTTGCGCACAATAACATATACTTTATTGCATAGACTTGCTAAATATAAAGCCTCCTCTGCAGCTGTATCGCCACCGCCAACTACGGCAACATCTTTTCCGCGATAGAAAAAACCGTCGCAAGTTGCACAGGCAGAGACCCCAGAGCCTTTGTATTTTTCCTCACTCTCTAGACCCAAATAGCGAGCTGTTGCGCCTGTGGCAATAATTACTGTATCGGCTGTGATTAAAGTTTTATCGTCAACCCAAACTTTGTGAGGGTGTTGGCTAAAATCGACCTTTGTAACAATTCCCCAACGAGAATCGGCACCAAAACGCAATGCTTGTTTTTGCAAATCTTCCATAAGATTGTTCCCTGTTGTGCCTTCGGGATATCCGGGAAAATTTTCAACTTCGGTTGTGGTAGTTAACTGACCTCCGGGCTGAATACCTTGATAAATAACAGGATTAAGATTTGCACGAGCAGCGTAAATAGCTGCGGTGTAGCCTGCTGGTCCTGAACCAATAATCAAACAGCGAACATGTTCTTGGGCATCACCCGATGCAGGGCCACTTGATGTGTTTTCTGAAATATCCATTTTTTTAAAAAAACTCATTTTGAATAGTGTTATATGTTAGTGATATTGTTTATTTGCAAATTAATGAAATCTAAATAGAAAATAGTAAACATATCAAATTAAATGCCGACATAAATTTGATAGGACTTTTGTTAACTGTTAGGAGTGTTCTTATGACAATGTGACATAAAAATATCTATATTTAGCAAATTTAGCATGGTTTAAGTATTTTGTAAAACTTTAGTAAAAATAAAAAAAATATGTCTCTTTTATGCGCAATTAATTAAAAATATGTATCTTTGCGCTCCGATTGCAATCTCTGGCGAGAACATAGGAGTCCGCTATATTGCAATTGAACATGTTAAAAATCAATAAATTATACCGAAATGGACTTAATGAATGTTGTTAAAGAACATTTTAAACAGGAAAATGATTTCCCCGCTTTTCGTGCAGGAGACACAATTACCGTACACTACAAGATTAAAGAGGGAAATAAAGAGAGGATACAGCAGTACAGAGGCGTTGTTATTCAACGTCGTGGTGTTGGTCTTTCAGAAACTATTACTGTACGTAAAATGAGTGGTAACATTGGTGTTGAGCGTATTTTCCCCACCAATTCGCCATTTATCGAGAAAATAGAACTTAATAAAGCTGGAAAAGTTCGTCGTGCACGTATTTTCTACTTGCGTGGACTTACTGGTAAAAAAGCTCGTATTAAAGAGAGAAGAATGTAATTTGCGAATATGCGTTTACATATGTCTAGAACCTTGTGTTCTGAGACAAAATCGGACAAAACTACGGATAAGTTTTGTCCGATTTTTTTGTGTTAACCCTTTATAACAGCTAAAGGCTCTAATTCGACATCAATTTTAACCAAATCAGATTGATTTTTCATAACAGTCTCAATATCTTTATATGCACTGGATGCCTCTTCTAAATCACGTTGTGAACGAATGGAGTGTATAACGTTTTTAGATTCAAGCAGTTCAATCTCTTCTTTAAGGTTTAAAGTTCTGATTGCTTGTTTACGCCCAAGTTTTCTGCCTGCACCATGACTACACGATTTAAAGCTCTGCTCGTTTCCTAAACCTTTTACAATATAGGATTTACTACCCTGTGAGCCAGGAATTATACAAGTTTCATCTTTCTGTGCGCGAGTTGCCCCTTTACGATGAACCCAAACTTTCTCTCCAAAATGTGTCTCTAAAGCCGCGTAATTATGCGCTATATCTACAGGACTACCGAATGCGGCATTATTAACAACCTGAGCAACAGATTCGCAAACTCTTTCCATCATCAGTTTTCTGTTGGCTAAGGCAAATGCAACGCAATAGTTCATTTCATCTATATAGTGTTGAGCCTCAGTAGTATCGAGTGGGAGATAAGCTAAATCCCAATTAGCAGGAACAATTTCGGGTGTTTTGCTATTCATCCTTTTTGCCGCTTTGTTGTAGTGGTCTGCAACCTTTTTACCTAGATTCCTGCTTCCCGAATGCACCATCAGCCAAATACGATTGTTGCTACCTTTCTGTATCTCAATAAAATGATTTCCGCCTCCCAACGTGCCTAATTGAAACATCGCCTGTTCGTATTCTTGAGTTATCATGGTGTGTTTTGGAAGCTTAGGCATTAGAGTTTGATCTTGTTTTTGCTTATGCCATTTGAAACCCAACGGTATTTTACTTCTTATGATGGACATTATATCCCTTAACTGCTTATTTTCAATATGTTCGATATTAGTTTGAACTGCACACATTCCGCAGCCAATATCAACACCAACAGCGTTTGGAATAATTACTTCCTTCGTTGCTAATATGCCACCAATAGGCATTCCGAAGCCCACATGTGCGTCAGCCATTAGCGCAATATGCGAAAACGCAAAAGGAAGATTTGCAAGGTTTTTGGCTTGCTTAATTGTGTCTTCGTCGGCATCATCTAACCATAGTTTAATAGGAATTCGTTCGCTATTTATTATATCAATCATATTATCAATTGTTTAGCTCTGTTTTTTTGTTAAGCAGTGAGATTAATGATTTTGATAAATGGTTGTAAAATCTAAAGTTTTTATATGCAATAACCCACCGTATTCCATTGGTGGCATTGGTAAGGAACAGTTCGGTGGCATTTTCAATATCGTGTGGAGCTAAGCTCTGATTATCAACAACTTCAATTCCTGATTCACGTGCAAGCTCTATCACTGTGTTTCGCATTATTCCATTTACGCAACCATCGGATAGAGGTGGGGTATAGAGTATTTTGTTTTTGTAAATAAAGAGGTTAGACGATGTCGCTTCAACCAAATTTCCTTTATGGTTTATCAACAGAGAGTCGTTTAAATTATTTTTATAGGCATAATTAGCTGCCATAACACGCAATATAGCCGATGTGGTTTTAAGTGATGATATTACAGAGGGATATATAGGATTATCGTTGTAAATGCCTACGGATAGACCTTTGGTGTTCAGTTCAAATTTTCCTTTTTCGATTGGAGATGCTTCAATACAGTATTCTACCTTATTGTATTCTGGATTAAGTCCTCCTGCGCCACTGCGAAAAACTGTAAACCTTAAACTTGAAGCTACCAAAAACTTATTTCTATAGAGCAGACGACTTACAGCGTTTTCTATTTCTTGAATTGTCGGTAGAGACTCGATGTCCATGTTCATAGCCTTCATGCTTTCGCACAAATGCTGATAGTGCTCGTTTAAGAACAATATCCGAGTACCCCGTGCTCGCACGGTTTCATAAATCCCGTCACCATATTTAAAAGAACGATTTTGTATTGAAAGCCACGATTTTTCAGGCTCAATATCCCCATTAATGCATACGAATAATGGCTTTTCTGTCATTTTTGCGATAGTTATTTTATCTGTCCAATATACTCAAATATATTGGTATTGGCAGGAACTATGATGGATTTTAGATTTATGGCGTTTGCAGCCTCAAAATCGGTTTTACTATCGCCGACAAACCAGCTTTTTTCGATATCTATATTGTGTTTGGCTATTAACTTCTCTAACATCAAGGATTTGGGCTTTCGGCACAAACAGTTTTCAAGCAAATTGTGATGTGGACAAATGGCTATATCTCTAATCTTAATTCCTTTACTACCAAGAATTTCAAATATTTTGCTGTGCAGTGTTTCCACTTCCTCTTTGGTGCAGATACCGCGAGATATCCCCCCTTGATTGCTGACAATAAAAAGTTCGTAACCTAAATCACAAAAATGTTTTAAAACTTTTTCAATTCCAGGGTTGAACGTCCACTGCTCAAATTTGTATATGTAGTAGTGTTCGCTGTTATCGTTAATTACTCCGTCACGATCTAAAAAAATAGCTTTCATTATTTTGGATTGTTTTTTAACGTTTGTAGTATTTAATGCTCTTATTTATAAATTAAAAAGTAAAAGTCGGCTAAGAAAATACTTTATCAAATTAGGTTCAAGTAAAATAGGAAACAGAAGTCCGAATATAGCTCCGTAGAAATGCGCATCGTGACCTATGTTATCTATTCCTTTTTTAGCCATATAGTAGCTATAAACAAGATATAATATTCCAAATACTATCCCCGGAATTGGCAGAATCCCGAAAAAAAGTATCATTTGATATGGTTCAAAAAATATTGCAGTAAAAACAACTGCTGACACTGCTCCGCTCGCTCCTACAGCATTGTAATAGACGTTGTTACGATGCTTTCTAACACTATATAAACTCGAAATTGCAACTGCAAAAACATAGTACAATATAAATAAAAGGTTGGCATTCATAAATTGAAAAACGTAGCCAAATGCCGATATAACAAAATTACCGAATGAATAGAGTACTAACATGTTGATTATTAGATGTATCCAACCTCCGTGCAATAAAGCATGAGAAAATAGCCTGTACCACTCTCGGTTATGCACAATGCGGTATGCATTAAATTGCAATTTACTCATTATGCTATAATCTCTAAATGCGTAAGCAGAAACAATAGATGTTATAATTATTATTGTAAGAATCATAAAGTCTTGTTTATCAGTAGTTAAAACTGTAATTTATCTTCTTCTTTTATCTTTTGCTTTTTCAGGGTCTTTTTTATCGACAATTGTTTTTACAAGCTTGTCGTTTTTATATTGGGCTTCGTAAACAATAGTGCCGTCTGGTTCGGTAAAGCGTAGTAAGCCGTGTTTCTTCCCGTTTTGAAAATTCCTTATGCTTTCAACGCTTCCGTACTTATGGCGGGTTATCCACGTGCCGTTTGGTCTGTCGTTAACCCATGTCTCTTCGCGCAAGGCAACCTTTTCGTTTAGTTGGTCGAAATACTTGAATTCGCCGTGTTTTAGACCGTTTGCGTAATTTCCCGACATGATTATTTTTCCGTTGTGCTGGAATGTTTTAAAGATCCCGTGAAGCTGTCCGTTTTTGTAATTCTCTTCAGACATTAATTTACCGTTATCGTACCAATATTTCGATTCGCCATTTAAGACATGGTCGGTATAGTTTACTTCGTAATATTTTTGTCCGTTTTCATACCAACCTGACCAAAGGCTATCCATTAAACCGTTTTTAAAATAGCCACTAACATTTAGTTGACCGTTTTCGTACCATGTTTGCCAAAGTCCGTGCTCTTTGCCGTTTTTGTAGTTGCCCTCTTTGAATTTTGTGCTATCTTCATATAAATATAGCCAATGTCCAACCCTTATACCTCTGTCGTAATAACCTGTTTTCCACATTCTGTTACCGGAGTAGTACCAAGTCCATTTGCCGTCTAATTCGCCTTTATTGTAGTCGCCTTCGTTGCCTTTGTCTCCGTCTGTGCGGTAATAAATCCAGTGTCCGTGTTGTAGGCTATCCGCAAAATTGCCCTCGATATCGGTCTTCCCATCTTCAAAATACCACAGAGCGTGACCGTGCATACGACCGTCAATAAAATTAATCTTGCTTTTTTCAATCCCTGTTTGATAATATGTAATTACTTTGCCATCGTATTTGTCGGCTTTGTAGGTTGCCTTTTTGATAAGTGTTCCGTTTTCATTCCAAAACGACCAGTCGCCTGTTTTTTTGCCGTTTTCGATGTAGCCTTGGGTTGCTTGCACTCCATTTTCGAACCATTCACAGTTCTCGCCATTTTGATTGTTGATAGTGCTACGCTTGTTGCCATTTGGAAACCATGAAGTCCAAGTGCCTGTCTTTAAGCCGTTTGTAAATGTGCCCTCCTCTTTTTTTGCGCCTGAACTAAAGTAAAATATCCATAAGCCTTGAGGTAAACTGTCATTAATAGCTCCCTCCTCCAATAGCTTCCCGTTTGGATAAAAACCTTTGTAATAGCCCTTTCCGTTGAAAACAAGTGTATCCTCATTTTTTGATATTGCGGTAATGATACGTGGCTGACCATCAATAAAATACTCCTCCTTTTCTAATTTGCCGTTTTCGTAGAACTGTTTCCATGAGCCGATTTTTATTGCAAAATCATATTGTCCAGAGCTTTTTAGATTTCCGTTTTCGTACCATTCAAAGAATGCGCCATCATGTATTCCTTGCGAGAAGTGTCCCTCGTTCTGTTTTTTGCCATTTCTGTAGTAGTAGGTAATTTTACCGTTGGCAACACCTCGGTCATATTCAATCTCTTGCATTAATCTGCCCTCGCGGTCGAAATATTCCCATTTACCATGTTCAAAGCCGTTTAGAGTAACCCCTTGAGAAGCAATTTTGCCATTATCCCATTTGGTCGATACTTTTTGAGTTTGAGAGAAAGATACGTTACAGATTAATAATAAAAAAGCAACTGTGATTGACTTATGCATGATTGTATATTGTATTATTTGCAAAGCAAAAATAATTCTTTTTTCAGAAACTGCGGGGTTTTAGTTGGATATAAGTATTATAAAGCCAGTTTAAATTGCAATAGTTTTGAGAATCAGAATGCACCGCAATAACCATCCAAATATCTTTTTCAACAAACATACAACATTTAATCAAAATTTCAGTTAACTTTAGCAGATACAACAATTCATTAAATTTGCAAACAAAAAACACAAATAATATGTTAGAGACAATTTCAAAACATCGTTCAATTCGCAAGTTCAAACCGGATGCTATTAGCGATAGCATTCTTACAGAGATTTTAGAGGCTGGTACAAGGGCTTCCAACACTGGTAACATGCAGTTATACAGCGTTGTAGTTACCAAAGACAAAGAGATAAGGGAGAAGCTGTGGGAGACTCACTTTAAACAAAATATGGTGTTGCAAGCACCAGTGCACATTACTATCTGCGCCGATGTAAACAGATTTCACAAATGGTGTGAATTAAACCAAGCCCCTGTCTCTTACGACAACTTTTTCTGGTTTATAAATGCAACTATTGATGCCACGCTTGCGTCACAAAATATCTGTTTAGAGGCTGAAAATAACGGACTTGGAATTTGTATATTGGGAACCGTTCTGTATAATGTGGATAAAATTATTGAGATATTGGAACTGCCCAAAGGTGTTATTCCTCTGACTGCCATAGTTTTAGGTTATCCAGATGAAAACCCTCCACTGACTGACAGACTACCTTTGGATGCTGTTGTTCACTACGAGAAATATAAAGATTATTCTCCCCAAGCAATTGAAAAACTGTTCTTTGAGAAAGATAATTCAGAGTTTTACAAAAATATTGTAGAGGAGAATGGTCTTAAAAACTTATCATTAGTTTTTACTGAAAGGAGATACCCTCGTGCCAGCAATATCGAAAAAAGTGAAGAACTCCTTGAAACATTAAAAAAGCACGGGTTTTTTAATCACAAATAAAAATTGTCACGAGATGATTGGTTAATGAAGTTATCAATATCAAATATCATAGCTGTTAGAGCAATTTACATTGTTTTATTGTTAACCTTTTTCGTTTGCCTTACTGTGCAGGGTTTTCCGAACAATAAAAATAACAATTTTGAACTAATTCAGAGTGATACCGTTAAATTTAAAAAGATAGATAGACGGATTGAAAGACTTCATAATCAAGGATTTATAACAGCATCGTTTGATTCTATATTTAATGATTCGGGTGCTGTATCAACAGCATTTCATAAAGGGGAGGTTTACAGGTGGGGTAATTTTCTCTTCAACGACTCTTTGAAAGAGGATTTGCGAGCATTAAAAAAGTTGCAGGGCAAAAAAGTTAATTTAAAGAGATTAGAGAGAATATTAAACTCAATACTTTTTAAGAAAGTATCTACTGGCTACCCCTTTTTTAAGTTGCAATTGTCGCCACAAGTTGCTGATAATTACATTATTGACTGTAATGTCGAGACCGATGGGTATAGCTCTCCGGTTTATATTGATACCATTGTTTTGCCCACTAAAGCCAGAATTTCTAAGGGATACATTACCAACTACTTAGATATTAAAGAGGGCAATCTCTACAATCACGTTATATTAATGTCTGTCGAGGAGAAAATCGAGAAGTTGAGTTTCCTTGAATTAAAAACACCCTTAATCAGCAGATTTTCAACGCAAGGGGCGATTATTGAATTGCCAATTGAGGCAAAGATGTCGGGTTCTTTTGGTGGTATGCTTGGCTTTACAACTTCCGAGACCGACAACAAGCTACAGATAACAGGCGATATATCGCTTAAACTGCAAAATGCTTTTAAAAGAGGAGAATTTATAAATCTATCGTGGAAAAGTGCAGCAAACAAGAGCCAGACATTGTTAGTAAAATCTGAGTTTCCGTATCTGTTCAGCTCGCCATTTGGGTTATACGCAAATATTAATATTCAAAAAAAGGATACGACACTTATTAACACTGACAACGAGTTTTCGGGTATCATACACCTAAAAGGTTTAAATCAACTCAGAGCAGGGATTAACTATCGGACTAACAGCTTTTTAACCTCAACAGACACGACGCTGTTTGATACCAAAACAGTTTTTTATAACGGTGCCTATATTTTCAATAATGTTGATAATTGGTATAATCCCTCGAAAGGAGTTGAGTTTGAGATAAATCTAAAAGTTGGTAACCGACAAAAAAGGGATTCCACTATGGCGAAGAATGCTATCTATAGTCTTTATTCTCATTGTGTTAAGTACTGGAGATTGTCTGCAAGAAATGTTTTGGCAACATCTATTGAGGCGGGAGCATTAAAATTCAAGGATAAACTTTGGGCAAGCGAGTTGTTTAAAATAGGAGGGATGTACTCAATTCGCGGATTCGACGAAGAGGCAATTTTCGCATCAGAGTTTATTTTCAGTACAATTGAATACCGTTATCGTTTCGAGCAAAGAAGTAACGCCTTTGTTTTCTTTCAGTTTGGAGGCTATAAGTCGGAATCGATATTAAGAATCACAAGTTCGTATCTCTTTTCAGGTGGGATAGGAACAATGCTAAACACTGGCGTAGGTATGTTTACAGTGATGTATGCAATGGGCAAATCTAAAGAGCAGGATTTAAGACTGAGAACGGCGAAAATTCATTTTGGGTATGTCACAAGGTTTTAGAAATGAGAATAGTCCAAATGTAGTGGCTTCGATAAACCCAGCCACCGTGCTACCGGTCGCTGAGTGTATCAAAACGACCTTTTATATTTGAATTAAGTCATTATGCCAATTTGGATAGAATCAAAAAAGCAAGACCAATATTTCTATTAATCTTGCTTTTAATTTATTTTGTTGATTAGTAGCTGATTATCTTCTTCGCTTAATTAAAATAAACAGCAATAGCACTGATAATGCCACTATTATACCAATCATAATATTAAGATTAGCTTTGCTAATTGTAATTGTAGCTTCGTGTTGCGGCATGTTTTTTTGTCCGATAACTAACAGTTGATCTTTTGTTTGTTCAGCTATCATGCGTAGGAACCACTCTGGATAA
Source organism: Bacteroidales bacterium (assembly GCA_012519055.1). NCBI lineage: Bacteria > Pseudomonadati > Bacteroidota > Bacteroidia > Bacteroidales > Bacteroidales bacterium. Next base: position 53,566 of record JAAYQU010000021.1, read on the forward strand.
CCGGGCTGTTCAACAAGAATAACACCTTCGGGAGTTGTTTTGAACACACCGTTCTCCTCGGGTTTGACGTTTCCGTCAATATATTTTACAACAAGGAATTGGAATAGATTTTTCCAACGATTAAATAACGCTTGTCCTGCATTTACCGAGAATTCAGTTAAATATGCAACAGCTTTATTTTGGTCTTTTTTGTAAATCTCCAATGCTTTGGCATCGGTCTCTTCAACTTGTTGTTTGAACTTGGCTTCCATTTCGTCCATTGCTTTTTTAACATCAGGGTAAACAATGTTATAACGTAAATAAGTCCAGTTTGAAACTAAATTGAAAATCCAAAACGCTGATGTTTCTGAGAAAGTAGCCATATCGCCATTTCCTTGTTCGAAAGCGTGTGGGATTTTTGTAATTGATGAGTATAGAGGCACATAAACACTTGTTGCAGCATCATCTACACCAAACCAAATTATACCACCTATTTTGTCGGGCATCCACGAACGCGACTGAGTTACAAATGAAAATCCTGTTTGCTGTGTGGCTGTCGTACGCTCATTGCAATATTCGACACCATCAATTTCCCATGTCATCGGACGCCAACGATAAGGCATTGCAAAAGGTCCTGCACCAACGTCGTTAGCCATGTTAAGCTCAGTTCCTTCAAGGTGGTCGCGCATATAGTGCATTAAATCTTGAGGAGAGACTTTGTTTTCAGGCTTAATCCATAAGGGCATACGGTTTGTTCCTATTCCGTGCTCATCTTTTTGAATGTGACCTTTGATATAATCGAAGTGTTGCCACATATCTTTGTTTACGTCTTTGAAGAATGTCCAAACTCTCAATTCGCAAGCACGAACACCACCAAAATCAAGCGGATTGTATATATCTGAGAAGCTAAAATTTTCGTCTGAACCGTTGTAATATCCCATTTCGCGTGCGAAGGTTATTACGTCGGGTGAGTTAAATGTAGTTTGATTTTCGTCAAACCAGTTATTTTCTGTAGCAAATGGGAAAGTCGTAATACGAGCTTGGTTGGCGTGTCCCGAAACATATCCATCGGGAATCATTCTTGCTACCCAAACAGCTCCTTTATTTCCTACTCCCTTGCCAATCAACTCCATAATCCAAACTTCATTTGGGTCGGCAATTGAAAAGGATTCGCCTGAACTGTAATAGCCATACTCAGCAACAAGTTCTGTCATAATTTTCATGGCTTCGCGAGCATTTTTAGCGCGCTGTAAAGTAACGTAAATCAGACTACCATAGTCCATAATTCCAAGAGTATCAATAAGTTCTTCCCGACCCGTAAAGGTGGTTTCGCCAATTACTAACTGAAACTCGTTCATATTACCTACAACGTTATATGTTTCAAGGGCTTGAGCAATTTCACCAAGATATTTGTGGCTATCCCATTCATATATTTTCAACATTGTTCCGGGCTTGTATTTAGCTGCTGGCCAATAATATACTTCTCCGTACAGCTGATGCGAATCGGCTGAATAAGTTACCATTGTTGAACCGTCGGTTGAAGCACCTTTGGTTACTAAATAGTTCGTACATGCATCGGTCGTGTTTGTTGTTGAAAAAACCAATATAACAGATGCTAAAATTGCAATAGGTTTAATTCTCATATTATTAATTTTTAGGTTTATATTACTCTGATTTTAATTTTAGATTATAATGACGTGCTATTTTGCTTTCATAATATTACAAAGATAAGAAAACTAATAAATTACTACAAGGATAGATTAGGTTTTTAAGTAAATTTCGCACATTTTTGCAGTTGGAAGTAGGAAGATTGAAACCGAAGTCCAAAGACAGACGGTAGTGCAGTAGATTGCTTGGTAATTGAGAGGAGGCTAAGATATTGTAGAGACGGAGCATGCTCCGTCTCTACTTTAAACTTTATAAACTTTAAACTTTTAACTCAAAGATATGAAAACCAGAAAGTTTTTTCGTTTGATACACAGGGAGTTTGGCTATTTCTTTGCGGCTATGACAATCATTTACGGTATTTCAGGTGTTGCGTTAAATCATCGCAACGATTGGAACCCAGATATGGTAATAACACAATATAAAGATACGATTGACGATAATATTAGTCTTGTAAATGTCAAAAAAGCAGAAGCAAATTCTATTCTTAAAACGTTGAATATCAGCGATGAATATAAAAGTCACTACTATCCTTCAGAAAACAGTCTAAAAATATTTTTAGATATCTCTGGCGGTAATGGTTCGGTTGTAATTAATACAGAGACGAGAATATGTGAAGTTGAGAAACTTGAACGGCGTTATTTCTTTTATCCAATCAATCAAATGCACCGCAATTCATTTAGAAAAGTGTGGACTTGGGTAGCCGATATTTTTGCCGTAACGTTGATTGTATTTGCTGTTACCGGTATCTTTATGATGAAGGGAAAATATCAATTGTCGAATTACGGAATATATAGGGTTATTGCGGGTGCGCTTATACCTTTAATCTTTTATTTTGTTTATTTATTTTGATTTACAAGGGCTTTCATATAATAAAAAATCGCAGTTCTGTTTTAATAGAACTGCGATTTTTTTAATTACAGAAAAACTATTTTACAAATCTTTTTCCAACCAAATCGAATGCTCTGACACATGCAGGACAGAATTCCAATGTACGTGTAAACATTGTGCAGTTGTGAGATGAACGATAAACGCCAAGCGCATGATATTGAGCTCCTTCAAACAGTCCTACTTTACCGAAATAGTCCATGGTTTGGAAAAGACTATCCTCAAAGCGTTGTTGATCTCTGAACAGTTTTGTCATTTCAGCCTCTGGGGCTTTGTTTTGTCTCAACTCAACCCTGATTTTTTGAATACCCATGCTGTGCTCATCAAAAACCGCTTTATTCCAAGGGGTTGGAACAGGGGTCTCGGCTTCAATTAAGTCACCCCATTTAATTTTGTCACGTTCAGTTTGTATAGTTACATTTAGTTCCCATGGCTCAATCAAGGTGCTACCCATTTCATAACTTGTGGCAGATGTGTAGTATTCATCAGCTAAATCGGCGAAATGGTGACCAAACTCGTGTACAAACAGGTACTCTTTAAAATCGTTTGAGGCTGCCGCGGTTATGTAAAGGTTGTAAATACCTCCACCGCCGTAGGTTGTATCATTCATTAATATTGCTGTAAACTCGTATGGAACAGCTGAAGCAACATTTCTTACTACTTTGTTTTCGTATGTTAAAGCATATCTTTCGCTATCAAAAGCACCGTAAGTAACGCCGAGTGCAGAGCCTTTATATAAATCCTGATGTGGGTGGTTGCAACCTGATGTTGGAGAAGGGGTAAACACTGCGCGTACGTTAAATTTATCTTTAAGGTTCTGAAATACATTCGATTCCGACATTACTTTTGCAAAGTAATTAGCGTCACTTAGGAATTTCTCTTTTTCGTTTGTGGTATATCCATCGCCAAGAACAACAATATCAATGCACTCTTCGGGAGCTCCGCTGATGTAAATAGGGAACGTCTCGTTGCAAGCAGGTGCGTAGGCATGGTTTACTCTGTGATGTTTCAGGCTTAGGGCGTATTCCCAGCACACATCAAATTCGTTTTTGTCGTTGCGTTTGTAAATAACGATTTTTACATCGTTTTGGGGCCATGGAAATCTGAGTGATTCGTGAAATGAACCCCACTGCTCTTTAGCTTCGGGAATTGTTTCCCATTCGCCGTAAATACTTGCATACCCTTGTGAATAAAGCACTTTGCCTTCATTGTCTTGAACCTCAAAAAAGTATTTTCCAAGTCTTAGGTCATCAATGTTATTCGATTGGTTTCCAGCCCATGGACCATCGTTAACAGCCTCGTCGAATGTGAAATGTTCGGTGGTAGCGTTGCCAATGTGATAGTAGTCAAATCGCATGGTTTGTAAGTTGCCTTGTGGAGCAATGTCTGTTGGTTTTTGCGGTTGTGGCTCCGTACAACCTTGCAATATCGCAACAAGAAGTGCGACTAATAAAATAGAGTTTCTCATGTTAATTATGTTTTTGAATTATATCGTTCGTAAAAATTAAATTCTTGCATTTTTCTACACTTGAATCACAAAATCTCATAATCCTGTTGAGTTTCAGTGAGTTCATTATTTTTCTATATTTGTTCGTATCAAATGTAGTGATAAAAATTGCAACGATAAAAGGTAAAGCAGGTAATTTATATCGTACTAAAGCACCTAAAACTGGGGTTGTGATTCCAATAATCGTGAGTAATATAACTGAAAATGATATACCGAAGAATATGTGTGGGGGATATTTTTTTGAATAATTTGCAAAAACTAATCCCAATATAATAAATACAACGATAAACAGATTCTCTAATGCGGCAGCAAATGTCATAATATTGTGACATTCAAACAGATGAGGGCGAAAAAGAGCGTTGCAAAATCCCATAGGCATAAGTTTAAATATAGCTGATAGTGAACCATCTAACCGAGGTAAATCGACGGCGCTACCCACATCTGTCATATTTGTTATCATATTGATAAAATCATTTTGTTTGCCCGATATTACATTAATTAAATTATAGTTCGGACTTATTAAATGTATGTTAAATGCAATTAGTGCCACTGCAACATGTATGGCTGTGAATGTTAAAAATCTGTGTTTGCTGTAAAAACGATTTAAAATTAACCACAGCAATCCCGGTACTACTGATAAAACAACATATATTTTTGTATGTGCAAAGAGATATCCTGAGATTAATAGTACGATCCAGGCTTTCCAGTTTTTACAATTATCAAGAATAAGTTTTAGTGACCACAATAGAAGCCCAAGAGCAAATATTGTAATGCTCTCCTTAAGTATTGCCGACCCCCAAAACAAGATGGTTGGCATAAAAAATATAATTAGAAATAGTGGTGTTAATCGTTTGTTACTTAATTCATTAGATAGAAATCGGAAAATGGCAATTAATCCAATAAAAGAGATTAAATTAAAAAACAGATTGTGTGTGTGGATATTGCCACCCGAAAACAGCCTTATAAATCCATTAAATCTGATAACGGTTTTATTTTCGTTGTACATATCGTAATCATAAGGTTTTTTCCAGCGAGGTATAGTTTTGTTATACTTAGCTAAATGTGGTTGATCGTCATTAATTCCTGTGAGCAATGAAAAATAGTCAGAGGGAGACTCTTTCAACGAACTGTGAAGAACTTCTCCAGCTTTGAAATAGATGTGCATATCCGATGTCTCTTCTGAATAATAATTTGAATAAATAAATAGGGATATAGCTCCAAACACCACTTTTATCAGGAACAAAACACGCAAGACATTTGGTTTTATGTTGGAATTACGTAGAAAAGGCAGTCTCCCTACAAGCCACAGTACTGCAATTAGATAGATAAAATATAAAATCATAATTCAATAAAAAAACACTGTGATATTGTTTAGAAACAATATCACAGTGGCAAAATTAAAACAATTGAACTAATTATTGACAAATAAAATTGTGATTGTTATTAAATTAAATCATGTTTATAAAACCGATCTTTTCTAGAGAAAAAGAAATCGGCTTCTATGCGTGCTCTTTCGTCTGAGTCAGAGCCATGTATGGCGTTTTTAGTGATATTTTCAGCATACATTTTTCTGATTGTTCCCTCTTCTGCCTTTTCGGGATCGGTGTTGCCAATTAGTTTTCTAAAATGCTCAACTGCCTTTGGGCGTTCTAACACGGCTACAACAATTGGTCCCGATGTCATAAAATCGATAAGCGTGGGATAAAAAGGTTTTCCCTTATGCTCTGCGTAGAAAGTTTCAGCCTCTTTCCTTGTTAGCCACAATGTTTTCATGGCTGCAATATGAAATCCTGCCTCATCAATTTTAGACAAAATTGGAACAACAAAGTTTTTAGCCACAGCTCCGGGCTTAATTATTGTCAAGGTAATATTACCTGTCATATCTCTCATATACAAACAATTAGTTTATAAACGTTAACCTATTTACTTATTCTTACAACCCTTGATTCGGTGCGAGCATTTATAGCATCATTGTACATTTGAGAACAATATACCGGTGGGAAATAGAACTCGCCTACAAAAGTTGCATTAATTCTAAAACGGAAAACTTTCTTTTCGCCCGAACGCAGGTCAGTAAATGTATATACTTTATTATCACGATAATCGCGATAGGTGTAGCTGCTTTCGTTAATCGCATCTTCGCTATCTGTTAGTCGTGGATTAATGATCTCTATTCCTGCAGGTGCGGTAAACTCAATTGCGACATTCTCTAAATTCGGCTCTGTCGCTGGGTTTTCGATTATTATCTCAGCAATAAAATCATCGCCTTGCTTGATATTTGTAATATCGATAATACGATTATCTGAGTTCAGATATTGGTCTCTTATTACCAATGAGTTACTAACTGCCTCTATATTACTTGGCATTGGTTTACCCGAATTAATTAGCCTTGCGAAAGTTGCTGCCTTGGACTTATTGGTCACCGTTACGGTTTGATTTTCTGAGCCTTGTATAGGAATTTCAATTCTTGCAAACGGATTTTTGGTCTTTAAAGTTCTCTCTTTCTCTTTGTTGATACTGTACTTAACTTCAATCGATTCCGCCAAGCCTGCTTTTGTGACATACGTTCCTATTGCTCTGAGCATAAAGCCAATAGATTGTGTACTGTGCCAGCCACGTTTGCTCAACTCTTCGCTTAAATTTAGTAGTAAATCAAAGGCTTCTGTGTTATTCTCTACACTTAAAAGTGCAAGAACTTTCATAGAGATATCGCGCACCGATGAGCCGAAAGTGTATCGCCACAACTTTTCGTTGTCACTGCTCACAGATGTTGAAATTAGTTCGCGTGCAGTTTTCGCCCTTCCATTTTCGGCGTAAGCCATTGCGAGCATCAAATTTGTTTGTAGCTCGCTCTCTTTGGAGTTGCGCAGACGGTTCATTGCTCCAACATCAGCCTTGTTGGCACGTGCCAGAACGTAAAGCCTGTATGCTTGATTGAAACGCGAAACAGCACCTTTATCAACCCATTTGGAAGCTATCTGTCGTTGCACTTTTAGCCAACTGTTCATAACGTTTTGGTCAACAGCATGACCTTTTTTCTCTGCCTCGATTAAAAAGTCGCCGGCATAGATATCTGCCCATTCGTAATAACATGTGGTTCCCTGCCAGTAGTTAAGAACGCCTGTGGCATCTTGAAATCCGTAAATTCTTTTGATGGTTTCAGATAGAACGCTGTTTAGCATATTTTTTCTATCCTCTTCTAAATCAATTAGTTTATCCACGTAAAGTAGTGGAAACCCTATCGAGGTTGTCTGTTCGAGGCAACCGTAAGGGTATCGGATAAGAAAATCCAAATGTTTTTCCAAATCAATAGGTGGGAGAGTTGAAAGCTCTAACACTGCAGAGTTGGTCAACTGTGCGCCAATGGGTTTGACATCGACTTTCCAACTATCGTCTGTGCTAAGTGATTTGTTCTCAACTTCATATAAAACAGGTGTCGGGTTCTCGATTGGAATTTTAATATCGTAGGTCGCCTTATGTTTTCCGTCAGTTGCCTCGATTGTCAAAGCAGCTTGCCCTACAATAGATTTGACATTGCATTGTATTGATTTCGTACCTCTGAAATTATTGTCAAGCGTAACGCTGACGTTATTTTGAGCGAGCGACAAGTTGCTAATATTTTTCACTTCGATATTGATTTTTCGCTGTGTCTCCTCTGAACCAAAGATATTTAGCGGAATATCAAATTTATCGCCTGGAGTAAGCACTCGCGGTGTTGAAGCCGTAATTAAAAGCGGACTTGTAATTGTAACTCGCTTATCATCAACGCCCCACGACTTTTCGGTTGAAGCTATTGCCATAACCCTTACCGCTCCAAGATAGGAGGGGAGCTCAATTTTGTGCGTATCGCTACCTCTTTTTTTCAAATTGAATGGTCCCAAAACCTTAACTACTGCTTTAAACTGTGTATTCAGCGAGGCGGGGCTTTGTGAAACTTCTCCGTCATCACCGCCAATGCCAATTACTCGCCCAACAACGCCCGACATGGCACCCATAACCCAATCGAACAAATCCCACGAGGTTACGCCAAGTGCAACCTTTTTGTGGAAATATTCCCATGGATTTGGTGTTTTGTAACTTGTTATGCCAAGCAAGCCCTCGTCAACAACGGCTAACATATATCTCATCTCTTTTCCGTTCTGCTCGCTCACTTTGACTACAAACGGTTCGTTGCAGTTGGATTTGTCGGGAGCATCAATTTTTGGATAAAGCTGCGATTCGGGGTTTACAACCTTACACGGAACGATACCGTAAAGTCTTAAAGGTAAGTCGTTTACAGTTTTTTCAAAGGGTTGTAAAAAGGTAACGTTAAAGTAAAAGTTTGGCGACATTGCAACCGTTGCTTTTGTGGTGTATGTCGTGTAATTATCGGTGGTTTCAATCCACTCGCTTTTGATAATTTCGCTTCCGTTTTCTAATGAAACTAAGGCTTTACCACCTTGCGATGATGGAAATGTAAGTGTAATTGTCTCATCTAAAGCGTATTCCTCTTTGTCTAATGTGAGTTCAATTATCGAAGCATCTTTTCCTGTTTTACTTCCGGAGTACCCGTCATCGCCGACCCTGATCATTCCTGCAACAACCTGTCCTGTATTGTTGTTTTCGACATATATTTGGTAATATCCCCAATCATCTTTAATAGCGAAATCGAACGAGCCACTTCCACCGTTTATGCTAACGTTTTTCGAGAAAACCGGAATAATATTGGCTCCAGTCATATATGAGTAATCATTGCGTGATGATTGATACCACCATTGCCAGTTGCGTTTATAGATATCGACCTTAACACTCTGATTTCTGGCGACTGTTTTTCCCTCTAAGTCGGTTAATATCAACGATACGCTGTACTGTTTGCCCGATTGGAATTGTCCCCACTGTCCGTCTGGTTCGGGTAACTTCATACCTGTCAGGTTGTTATATGGCGATACCACTGTTTGCGCCGATGAGGTTGTAAACTGACCACCCGGTTCGGTTGCTCTAAACGTATATGTTGTTTTATAAGCCGATGATTTTAAGCCACTTGGTAAGTTAATCCTAAATGAGGTTTTCCCCTCGTTGTTTAATTTTGTTTTCAAAACGTTCCACTCTTCGGCGTACTCATCAACATAAGGATTGTTAAATGTGTATCCTTTCAATGAACTAAATCGAATATCGAATGCACTTGTAACGGCATCGACAGAGAAATCCTGATTCGCAGCCGAGCCTCCGTGTAGCCATTTAACCAAAATATTTGCAGTAAGGTTTTGATTTAGAGTCGTTTGTGCAATATCGTGAATAATCTCCATTCGATTTGGTCGTATGGTCTCAACCCTAACACGTTTGTAAAACTGTTTCTTCCCGATTGTAAAACGGATTGTCCATCGACCAGTTAGAGCGTCAGGGGCTGTAGGAATATCAATCCTGTGCATCGATTCACCTTTATATTGAAAACTTGTTTCAAATTCGGGCTGCCCGTTTGAATTGGTTACGTAAACTTGAATAGGGTGGGTCGGAGGAATAGTTTTCAGAGCATCGTTAATTATAAATCCAACAAAAACAGTATCGCCCGGACGATATACATCGCGCTCTGTGAAAGCGAAAGCGTTAATGCCGTCTCGGGTTTCTACTCCTTCAACATCGAAACTGCTAACCGAAAGGCTTTCGTATGGCGGTATTCTCAAATAGTTTCTATCCTCTTTGGTTTCGGCAATAACAAAATATGCCTCTTCCATATCGGTAAATTCTGCTTTGCCTTCGCTGTTTGTTTCAACCTCGGCAAGTACTTGCTGTTGATAGTTCAGCACCTTAATCACACATTTCGATAAAGGTTGGTTTTGATTTATCGTTGTGGCAAATACCGTAAGTTGATTTTTCCCGTCACGTTTAGCGATAAGCCCAATATTGCTACTTATATAATTGTGTTTAATTGCTCTGCGGAACCCGTAGTATGCGTCTTCGCAAGGATTGTCGCTATAATCCCACGAATATTCGCCATAGCTGTACTCTTCGAATCTATCCCAAAAATCGGTATCATTTATATCGTCACGGTTCTTCTCCTCACTCTCTGAGCAGTCCCAGATTGCGTGTTGCTTACGGAACCCAATCTGTACGTGATAAAGTGCGCCAATCTCCTTTTTTACCAATTTCGATAAATCTAAGTAATATTTGCTCCAACCCTGATGAGTGCTTTCTGCCTGACCCTCAATGTTTATGGTCGATTGATAGACAACTTTACCAACTCTCTCTAACTCCCAATTATCTTGATAATCATTTACTTGCAGAAACTGTATTATATTGTTTTGGAAGATTTGATATATTCTGACATCGACAGCTTTTAGGCGTGCGGCTTCAAACTCAAACAAAGCTCCCTGCTGTGTTGGAGCCGAAATAATTTTGCTGCTCGATTTTCTAACCTGTGGTTTTTCCCTCTCGACATGAACCGTAAAGGTTTGATTTTGAGCCATTGTCATACCTTTAGCCGATCTAATACCTCGAAACATTTCAACTATAATATCTCCATATTCGGTAATGCGTGGATAAACACGTACAACGTTCTTATCGACAACAACTTGCGATGGCGATTTGCCGTTAAGTTGAATTAATCCCGTCAAATCCTGGTTTGCTTGCAGTATATCGGAAAAGCTTATAACAATCACGGGTTCAGGTTGATACAGAACATTGCCTGTTATATGGCAAAACTCATTTACAGGAGGAATATTTAAAACAAATTCGCTTTTCTCTTTAGCGTTAATTGCCGAGCCGTCTAGATTGATTTTTAAAACCTGCTCATTATCAGACCTATAAATGCTATCAATTGTGATATTGATATTTAGTCCTGTTGTTTGCTGATAATCGACCCTGAGATTTCTTTTGTCAATTTTAGCATCAATCACATTTTGGACCTTTTCAAATGATACGTAATCGGTTAAAACTAAGGTACCTACCAAGGTATAACCGGAATTGTTGTCAAACTCTGTTGCCAATATATGTTGGAACAAGAAGCTAACCGAGGGTTTTAATGTGCGAAAGCTGAACTCGTAAGATGTTTTCAGTGTATCGGACAGAGCACGCAGGTCTAATTTGCATTTATACTCTTTGTCGGATTCGAAACTGTTTTCGGGGATAAACTCAAATGCTGTTTGACTAATCCAAAAGGCTTTGCCTTCGGCTTTTGGGGAGAATGTTACCAATTTTTCAGGAACATTTTTCCCAACCTCATCATCGTTAACCACAGGGAACTGAAAGTTAACCCTTATTGGCGATTTTACAGATACTACACCAGACGTATGCGACGAAATTACATCCGGCATCTCTACGCTCTTTTTTGAGCAACCTGAGAAAACATAAAGAAATGTAATGGCTGCTAAAGCGTTAATTTTTAATAATTTAGATAGTGTGTTCATATTATTTTAGTTTTGATTTTTATAGATTGTGAAGATAAGAAAAACGATTCAATTAGCAATTGAGTTAAAAGTTAAAAGTTCATAAAGTTGAAAGGAATTGGAACACAGATAACACAGATTTAACAGATTATCACAGATTTGGTGTAGGGGCGACCCTTGTGGTTGCTCAAATCTTAATGTCCCTTAATTTCTTAATGGTTAATTTGTAAAAAGTTTTTAAAGTTAGTAAATGAAAATATTCTGATATGTAAAAAACGCAATGTTTGTAATAAGCTGGATAATAGCAATATACATCAAGCTGTTCTTTTGTCTTTGCTCTTTAAAAGAAACAATATACATTAAAAACGCTCTTTAGAAAAAACAACTATACATTTAAAATGCTTTTTAAAAGAAACAGTTCTATTTTAAAATTGCTATTTATATAAAACAATTTTATATAAAAATTGCTCTTTATAAGAAACATTTTGTATCTTTGCAGAAAAGATTATCATGGACTCTTTAGTGAAAATTTATTTGCGTTTATTGCAAGAAACAGAGGTGGAGACAATCCGTTATCTCTATTCAGATATTGATTGGGACGAACGTTGTATTGCCATAATTGGAGCAAAAGGCGTTGGAAAAACCACAATGCTGTTGCAACACATAAAGAGAACTTTTACAAACAAAGAGAAGGCTCTTTTTGTTAGCTTGGATAATACGTGGTTTGCCAAACATTCGATTTTTGAACTGGCTGACGAGTTCTATTTGAACGGCGGAACACATCTGTTTTTAGATGAAATACACCACTATCCAAACTGGGCGACCGAAATGAAAAACGTTTACGATAGTTTCCCGAAACTTAAAATTGTTTTTACCGGATCGTCGCTTCTACAAATATATAAATCTACAGCAGACTTGTCTAGAAGGGTGGTTTACGAAAATTTAGAAGGTCTCTCGTTTAGAGAGTTTTTGAATTTCGAAAAAGTAGGGGATTTTCCTGTGCTTTCGTTAGAAGAAATCATTGAAAATCACCAAGATATTGCATTTAAAATCACTGAAAATATAAGAATAATACCGTTATTCAAAAAGTATTTAAAAAATGGCTACTATCTATTTTATAAAGAGGGGCTTAGAAAATATGAAAGAAAGTTGCAAGAGGCAATAAATAATGTGATAGATGTTGATGTTTCGGCAATTGAAAACATCGGGTTTGATTCTCGGTATAAACTGAAAAGATTGTTGGCAATTCTTTCAGCATTAGTTCCTTATACGCCAAATATAACCGAGTTAGCCTCTGCCATAGAGACTACAAGAAACAACACGGTAAGGTATTTGTCACTGTTGGCAAATGCAAAGTTGCTGAATTTAGTCTCCTACAAAAACAAGACAATCGGTGACCTGACAAAACCCGATAAAATTTTGCTAAATAACACCAATCTGTCGTACTTATACGGCGACAATGCAAATGTAGGTAGCGCAAGAGAAACATTCTTTGTTAATCAAATGAGTGCCGTTGCAGATGTAGTACTTGCACCACAAGGCGATTATATGGTAGGTAAATACACTTTTGAAGTTGGTGGCAAAAACAAAAACTTCAATCAAATTAAAGACCTGCCAGACAGCTTTGTTGTTGCTGACAATATTGAAATAGGGCATAAAAACAGAATTCCGCTTTGGTTGTTTGGGATGCTGTATTAATTCCAAACCCTAATTTTTTAGGTAATAGATTTTATTAGTTAATGAATGAAAAGTTTTAATTTTGTCAAAAGTCGGAAGTCGGAAGACCGAAGTCGGCGTTGCACTGAGCGTAGTCGAAGTGAAGAAAGTTACGAGTAGTCAAATTATGTACTTGACTGGATATCGATTAATTGTCATGCCTTTTAAGGCGTGGGTAAAATTAGCATAAGTAACTTATGGGCTTTAGCCCAAACATAAAATTTAATAAAAATACTGATGTTTAATATGTTGATAATCAGCAGTTTTAGCAAGTTTAGTTTTTAACAAATATGTTTCGCTGGCTTTTTGTGATACATATTACCTATTTAGGTAATTCATAAATATGAAACGTATTTTTTTAATACTTATAACATTCTGTACAGCAACATCTTGTATTGTTTTGCATCGTGCGGTACGATATGGAAACGCAGATATCGACGACCATAATATCTTTTATACATACGATTTGCATGAAAATCAAAACAAATTCCATTTTTATAAAGCAGACAGTAGCATAATAGATACTCTTGATATAAATTGGAATTACAAAAACACTGATTTCCATAACCTTGACTCATTACTAAAGAATACATGGACAAGAGCATTTTTAATAGTTAGAAACGATACCATTCTTTTCGAAAAGTATTATAGGGGTTACACGAGAGAGGATATTTCCACTGTTTTTTCTGTTTCAAAATCTGTTACATCTTTGGTTGTTGGCATTGCCGTTGACGAGGGATATATTTCGAGTGTAAACGACCCTGTTACAAAATACATTCCTGAACTTAATTACGCAGACCCAATGTTCAAAAAGCTTACAATTAAACATTTATTGGATATGCGGTCGGGAATTAAATTTAATGAGGATTATGGATTTAATCCATTCTCAAAAATTGCACGTCTCTATTATGGAGCTAACCAACTTAGACTGATAAAAAAATTAAAATTTGAATGTGAGCCGGGCACAAAATATAACTATGAAAGCATTTCCACAGCTATATTGGGAGTTGTTGTAGAAAAGGCTACGCAACAGAATTTTGTCAAATATTTCGAAGAAAAAGTTTGGAAGCCTTTAGGAATGGAAAATACAGCGAAATGGAGTCTCGACGATAAAAAACATAAATCTGTAAAAGCATACGGAGGCTTGAGCACTACGGCTGTTGACTTGGCTAAAATAGGCAGACTTTACTTAAATGGTGGAAAATTTAATGGCAACCAAATTGTCTCTTCGGAGTGGATTAAGGAAACTTTAACGCCAAATCCGAAAAATAATGGTTATCAAAATCAATGGTATAGCTTTAGTGGTAGCGGATTGGATTCCACTGGTAATAAGTATTTTACAGATTCTTTAACGGCTCAGAAAGTTTGGGAAGAGCGATATGCAAAAACATATCCACATTATAAAATACATCTATATAAAAAGAGTAATTATCGAGAAGGATATTGGAAATTAGATTTTGACGAATATTGGGGTTTGTTTGTATATACCAACCAGTTCTATGCGCGGGGCATAATGAAACAAATAATGTTTATAGACCTCAATAAAAACACAATTTTTGTTCGATTGGGAGACGGCGCAGACCTTTATGAATATGAATCATTAATTTATAAGATTAACAAAGAGTTGTAAATTAAGCGGAAATGTCTTAATTACAGTTAGTTGCAATGTTTCATTTTCTAAAATGCCAAATAAACTATAATTGATCTGTTGTGTTTAAATTTAGCTGATAATCAATGAGTTATAATTAATTTATAGAAATGCAGAAAAAAATCAACTCTTCTCCACAATCTCCCGCAACATCGGAATATTTTTCAACGTAATAGTTTTTCCCTCTTGCGAAATCAAACCATGTTTAATAAATTTCGAGAATGTGTGAACAACGCTCTCGCGTGTATAGCCAATGGTTTCGGCAATCTCTCTTCTTAGTAGTGGAAGTTCAAAAGTCTCTTTGTTAAATAGTTCGTGCATTTGCAATAAAAATGCTGCCAAACAGCCGTCAATATTTTTGTTTTGGTATGTCAACAGGCGGTTTACTGCGCGTGAACCTGTTAAAGCAACAGTGTCGAGAATGCTAATTGCAAAATTGCCGTTGGCTCGCATTACCATTTTAAGAGTCTCAATATCAATAAGTAAAACCTCGGATTCTGCAATTGCAGTTGCTCTTATTTCATAATGCCGTCCGGGGAAACTGTATAATAACCCAATAAACTCTTGTTCGGGGATTATTCTTATAGTGTTGTTTTTCTGCCGTATAGAATAATCGACCTTTACCATTCCCGACAGCAGATAATATACGTGAGTAATAAATGAGTCTTGCTTAATTATTGTCTCATTTTTCGAGAAATGCAGCACCGCACTATTTCTAAGAAGTTGCTCTTTATCGCTCAAAGTGAGCGTATAAAATGCAGGATGTTGTAAATCTATTTTTCTCATGCGGATAGCTTTTATTTATTGTAATGCTAACTTTCTGTTAATCAGTTTATTTAAACAGTCCCTCGTCCCTACATAACAGTAAAATAGACGATTGCGACACAATAATATATTTCTCCTGATTAATTTCAATCTCATAACCACTTTTGGCAACATATACTGCCAAATCGCCCTCACGTGGTTGCAGAGGGATATATTTCGGTTCGTTTGTCGAAGGCTTCCACGACTCGTCATGTTCAGAGAGTGCAGGGATAGGGTAGCCCGGTCCAACTTTAATAACGTAGCCTAAAAATATGGGAGCATTTTCAGATACCGTTGCAGGCAGATACAATCCTGAACGTGTCTGTTGTTGAGGAGTTTTGGGTTTTATCAACACTCTGTCGCCCACCATAATTATATTGTCGATAGTTTGTTTGTCTAACTGTGCCATAAATCCATTCTAAAGGTAATCAGCTACAAATATAAACATCAAATGTCAATTAGCAATTACGAATTACGAATTGCGAATTAACAATGTGGATTGATTAATAGCAACGACTTTTAAGTCGTTGGTTGGTGTTGATACACGTGTTTTGGGCTAAATCCCAAAACTAATAGCATATTGTACCGTTCGCTAGTCATTGTAATAATATTAAATATATTCCTATACGGGTAAATTTAGTAGTCAACTATGTATTGAATAGTTTGCGGTTTAAGGATTTGTTTTTGCAAGAACAACTTTTTTTTAAAAAAATTGAAACCAATTTTATGTAATTCATATAAGATTGTATCTTTGTTTTAGTATAGTGCATTGTCCGTAGGACAACATGTGATTAACCGTAAGATTTATCTTACGGCATCGAGACCACCTTAAATCTTCGCCCGTAGGGCGACACAATACCGAGTTATGAGCTATATACAATCACTACATCATATCATTATTCGCACTAAAAGTAACGAAAACGTTATTCCAAACGAGCATTCCGAAGAACTTTACCGCTATGCATGGGGATATGTAAAAAGTAAGAAATCGTTCTTATACAGGATTAATGGAATGCCCGACCATATACATCTTTTAGTTGGAATTCATTCTACCATTGCATTGGCAGATTTCGTTAGAGAACTTAAAACTTCAACTAATAAGTGGCTAAAAACCAATAGAGATAAATACCCCAATTTCATATCGTGGGGAGAAAAATACGCAGCTTTCACTATTCGTTATCAGGAGAAAGAGACTACAATAGAGTACATTAAAAATCAACGAGAACACCACAAAAAAGAGAACTTCAAAGACGAATACCGTAGATTAATTATAGAAAGCGGCATAGATATCAACGAACGGTATTTTCTGACAGATTAAGACTGCAATGTGCCACCCTACGGGTGAATTGTGTGCTGTTGCACACCCATAGGCTTACGCCTATGGTTAATCACATGTTGTCCTACGGACAAGAAAACTATTTGTTATATCAGTGTTACAGACACATACTCCAAAAGAGCGATAGCGAAGTTTGGACTATAGTGTATGTCCAAACGGTATTAATGGTTTTAATAATAACAATATGTTATTAGCCAAAACTCCTTTGGGATTAGCAATTTTTTTTGCAAATTAGCAACTCTTTCAAAAAATCTTAAAACTAACATATTATGATTATAAGAAAATTATCTATTTTGCTGTGTATTAGTGCAATAGCTGCTACTTTTACATATGCTCAAAAGCAAAACATTACTCTTTCCGATATTTTTAAAGATAGAACATTTGGCGCAAAGTCGGTTTACGGTTTGCAGTCAATGAACGATGGGCAACACTACACAACCTTGGAAAAGGGTGTACTTGTTAAATATAACTACAAAACAGGCAAAGCTGTTGACACTTTAGTTAAAGCAGAACAGTTTGATAATGAGAAGATTACAAGGCTCAGCAACTATCAGTTTTCAGAAGACGAAACGCGCATTATTTTTCATATAAATGCCGATTATATTTATAGAAGGTCATTTATCGCAGACTTTTTTGTTTGGGATTTGAAAGAGAAAAAGCTTTACCCTGTATCCGAGCAGGGAGGCGAGCGTTTAGCCACACTCTCTCCCGATGGCAAAAAAGTCGCCTTTATTCGCGATAACAATCTGTTTATAAGCGATTTAAACGGAACAATTACACCCATTACAACAGATGGTAAGGATAACCACATTATTAACGGTGCACCCGACTGGGTTTACGAAGAGGAATTTGGTTATAATCAGGCTTTTGAGTGGTCGCCCGATGGCAAAAAAATTGCATGGTGCAGATTTGACGAGAGCCATGTAAAAGAGTTTAACTTGCTTAAATATAAGGGGTTATCTCCTGAGTTAGAAGAGAATGTGCTATATCCGGAAGTATATTCGTTCAAATATCCCAAGGCAGGCGAGGATAACTCTGTAATTTCAGTTTTCATATACGATTTAAGTTCAAAAGAGAAAGTTACTGTTGATATCGGAACTGAAACCGATATATATATCCCTCGAATCTACTGGTCAAAACGAGCTAATACGCTTTCAATCATTCGTTTAAACAGACTGCAAAATCAAATGGAGATACTCTTTGCTGACGGAAACACAGGTAAAAGCGAAGTAATTTACAGCGAAACAAATAAATATTTTATTGATATTCCGCCATATAGTGACCTCTGTTTTGTCGATGCCGATAATTTTATAATTTTCAGTGAGCGTGATGGTTATAATCATCTATATCTGTACAATATCAACGCAAAGGAGCTAAAACAGATTACAAAAGGTAATTTTGATGTAACAAACTTTTATGGCTTCGACGCTAAAACGAAAACTCTCTATTATCAATCTACAGAAGAGGGTTCAATCTATCGCTCGAACTATTCGATTGACTTAGCCGGCAAGAAAAAAATCAAACGTTCGTCGCAACTTGGTAGCAATACTGCAAATTTTAGCAAAGGTTTTAACTACTATATTAACTACTTTTCAAACTCTCAAACTCCGCCGTATATTACACTTCACGATAGTAAAGACAAGGTTGTAAGAGTTTTAGAAGATAACAAGGAGTTAGTTGAAAAAATTAAGGATTATAATTTTCAGCAAAAAGAGTTTTTTACATTCAAAACATCTGAAGATGTGGAGCTTAATGCATGGATTGTAAAGCCTGTCGATTTCTCTCCAAACAACAAATATCCCGTGCTGATAACACAATATTCAGGACCTAACTCACAAAGTGTTTTAGATCGCTGGGGTGTTAATTGGGAGCAGGTTTTAGCAACCGAAGGCATTATTACTGTAAGTGTTGACCCTCGCGGAACGGGTGGAAAAGGAGAGGAGTTTAGAAAAGTAACATACTTACAATTAGGCAAATACGAAACCATTGACCAGATTGAAGCGGCAAAATATTTGGGAACGTTGCCCTATGTTAATCCCGAAAAAATTGCTATCTGGGGTTGGAGCTACGGTGGATTTATGGCTCTGAACTGCATAACGCAAGGTGCAGACCAGTTTGCTGCGGCTATTGCTGTTGCTCCGGTAACAAATTGGCGATACTACGATAATATTTATACCGAAAGATTTATGCGTACACCGCAGGAAAATGCTGAAAACTATGATAATAACAGTCCTATCAATCACGTTGACAAACTTAAAGGGAAGGTATTGATAATTTCAGGAACTCACGACGATAATGTTCATCCTCAGAACACTTACGAGTTTGTAGAGGCATTGGTGCAAGCAGATAAACAGTTCGAAATGATGTTATATACTAACAGAAATCATGATATATATGGGGGAAATACCAGAATGCACTTATTCACTAAAAAGTTTAACTTTTTAATTGAAAACCTCAAATAGAAAAACTAACTTTGTTAAATCAAAAATAAACAGTAATCTAAAAATATATAATTATGAGCGAAGAAATAAGAAAACTAAAACCGGTAGAGGTTTGGGAGAATTTTTATCAATTAACACAAATCCCACGTCCTTCAAAAAAAGAGGAGAAGATAATCAAGTACATGAAAAAGTTTGGCGAAGATTTGGGATTGGAAACCATTGTTGATAAGGTAGGAAACGTCATAATACGCAAGCCTGCAACTCCCGGAATGGAAAACCGCAAAGGGGTTATTTTGCAAAGCCACTTGGATATGGTTCCGCAAGCAAACAGCAATATTAAGCACGATTTTGCAAAAGACCCAATTGACGCATATGTCGATGGCGAATGGGTAACAGCTCGCGATACCACATTAGGAGCCGACAACGGAATTGGCGTAGCCGTTACTATGGGCATTTTGCAAACGAAAAATATTCAACACGGACCAATTGAAGCACTTTTTACCATTGACGAAGAGACAGGAATGACAGGAGCTTTTGGATTAAAACCCGGTATGCTAAAAGGCGATATTTTAATTAACCTCGATTCGGAAGATGAAGGGGAACTTTATGTTGGCTGTGCAGGAGGCGAAGACGCAAACGTTGTTTTCAAAGTTAAGTTAGACGCAGTTCCAAGCAACCACGAAGCTATCGCGTTAGAAGTAAAAGGATTAAAGGGCGGTCACAGTGGTATGGATATCGTTCTAGGTAGAGGAAATGCAAACAAACTTCTATTTAGAATTTTAAGACAACTTGCTGATAATCACTCAATACGCATAGCAAACATCAATAGTGGAAGTTTAAGAAATGCTATTCCTCGTGAAGGTTTTGTTACATTCTACGCTCCGAAAGGAACTAAGGATGCCATTTCAAAAGAGGTTAAAGAGTATGAGAAAATTGTTAAAAGCGAGCTATCCGGTACTGAGCCGGATTTGTCAATCAGCATAGCAAAAGCCAAAAAATTTGATTCGGTTATCGATAAAAAATCGCAAAATCGCATAATAAATGCGGTATTAGCTTGTCCCAACGGCGTTTTACGTATGAGCGACAGCATGCCCGGATTGGTCGAAACATCTATCAATCTTGCAGTTGTGAAGTCAGATAAAGATAAAGTTCATGTACAATGTCTAATGCGCAGTTCCGTTGACACGGCTCGTAAAGCATTGGCAATGAAAGTAAAAGCCGTATTTGACCTTGCAGGTGCCAAAACTAAATTTGAAGGTGGATACCCAGGCTGGAAACCCAATATGAACTCTCCGATTTTAAAACTAATGCAGGAGACCTATAAAAAAATGTATGGCAAAACACCAGAAATAAAAGCCATACACGCAGGTTTAGAGTGCGGATTGTTGGGCGGAGTTTATCCCAATTGGGATATGATTTCATGTGGTCCAACCATTCGTTTCCCTCACTCTCCGGACGAAAAAGTAAAAATTGACACAGTTAAGAAGTTTTGGGATTTCTTATTGGAGACCCTTAAAAACGTACCCGCGAAAGGTAATTAGCAATTAGCAATGTGCAATTAGTAATTAACAATTAACAATTATAGGAAGGGTGGCTTTTACAGTCGCCCTTTTCTGTTTTTAAATGGCGGTTCGATTATACAATTCGAGATTTCTACTACGTTGCTCGTTTTGGTTTCGTTCATTTCTAAACAGGTAACTTAGAAATGACCATTGCAACACGAATCATGTCGAAATGAGCAAAGTACTTTTCGAGGAAAAATATCAATAGCAATGCCTTTTAAAGCGTTGAAAATCAATAAAATAAAATTGGCTTTAGCCGAAAATTATTAAATATTTTAGAATCCGAAAAGGTATATTTGGGCTAAAGCCCATAAACCAATCTATTCCACGACCTGAAAGTCGTGGCAATTGAAAGGAAATCAGATAATTAATTGTTCATTAGTCAACCACAATGCTGTCTCTGGCGACCACAATGATCGCCTCTACTTTCTACTTTTAACTTTTACCTTTTAACTCACTATATTTGTATGCCCAGAAGCGTAGCATCATCAATTTGTGGTCTATCGCCTTTCCACTTGTTAAATTGTTCAATAAATGCTATCTGCTGTTTGTGAACATTTAGTTCGGCAACATTGAGAATGATTTCTTTAAAACGTGCATAACCAAATCTCTTTTCATCTTTACCACCAAGTTGGTCGGTATAGCCATCTGTAAACATGTAAATTGTGTCAGATTGTTCTATTTTCAAAGATTGTGAGCGGAATGTTTTACAATCTGTGCTTCCGTTTAGCGAGCACTTTTCTGGTTCTAACTCTAAAATTTTTTGTTTGTTTACAACAAATACAGGCAAATTGGCACCTGAATATCTCAAGGTCATTGTTTCAAAATTTATCGTAATCATTGAAATATCCATTCCGAGCTGTCCCTGAAAGCGGTCGTCGGTACTTGTAAATGCCTGTTTGATTTTTTGGCTCAGAAGTGTAAGGAATCTGCCTGGGTCGGGGTCTTGCATTGAATTAACAATTTCGTTCAGATATGTGATACCCATAATAGAAATTAGCCCTGCAGGAGCTCCGTGTCCGGTACAGTCAGCCACAACCACACAATATTCGTTGTAGCGTTGTGCGAACCAATAAAAATCACCTGATATATTTTCGCATGGCTGGAAAAGCAAAAAACAGCTATCAAACTTGAGTTTTAAAAGCTTCTCTTGCGGAAGTAGTGCTTTTTGAATTATTCCAGCTAATTCGTTACTATCATTAATCCTAACGTTTTGTTCATTAATCTGTATGTTCTTCTCAATCAACGCAGACTCTAAACGTTCTGTAGCTTTCAGACGTTTGACTAAAATTCTTAACAGATTATTAGAAAACGGGAGACTCTGTTGCAGCAGATTGTTGAAAACATCAGAAGGTAGAACAAGAATTTCACAATTCGTTTTTGCGATAGCAGTTCCGTTATGTGGGCGATTTTCAATCAAAGAGTATTCCCCAAAATAATTACCGGAACCTAATTCAATTGATTTTAGCTCGTGTATTTCTATTTTAACGACTCCAGAAAGTATAATGAAAAAAGCAGTAGAGATATCGTTTGCTTCGTAAATTGCGCTACCTGCTTTGTACGGTATAATGTGTGAAGCACGAATAATTTGCTCAAGTTGAAAACCATGAGTTCCCTCAAAAATTGGAAAAGTTGAAAGCTTTTTTTGTAGCTTTTCTATGTCCACTCTGTTTTGCATTTTGCAAAGTTAAGATAAATTTTAACTAGGATTATTGTCTTTGTGTCGTATAATTTTGTGACATTTGCACAACAGACTTGTCACTTAAAATGCAAGTACAAAAGTAATTATATTTGGCGACTATTATGAAATTATTTACACTTTTTGATAACGGCTTGTTAAACATTTATTGTGCAAATGCTCTCTAAAAGTTAAATTTGTCTTGGTGTAGATAGTATAGTTAAGATTTCAAAAAAAATAATTACATCAACAATTTTTGTTAGTTACAGACAATTATGAGTAAAGATTTATATCAAAAGATAGACGAAAAAGACATTGATACAGGCAGTTATTTACCCATTGTTGAGGAGTTTTACAGCATTCAGGGCGAGGGGTTTCATGCGGGTAAACCATCTTATTTTATCAGAGTTGGCGGGTGCGATATTGCTTGTCATTTTTGTGACACCAAACTTTCATGGAATAAAAATTTTCATACAAAGATTTCAGTTAAAGACATTGTTAAAAAAGTAACCGAAACAGCTGCCAGAAACGTCGTTGTTACAGGCGGAGAACCAACAATGTATAATCTAGAACAGCTTACTGCAGAGATAAATAAAAACAGTATAGAATCGTTTTTAGAGACCAGTGGTGCTTACCCAATTACTGGACAATGGGATTGGATATGCCTGTCACCAAAGCAACAAAAACCCCCTTTATTGGAAAATTTACCATTAGCTAATGAGCTAAAGGTTGTTATTTCAACTGAAAGAGATTTCCAATGGGCAGAAAAATGGCGTAAACATGTCAATAGAAATTGTAAACTCTTTTTGCAACCTGAATTTTCCTGTTTCGAAAATATAATCGATAAAATAGTAGAATACACAAAGGAAAATCCGTATTGGAATATTTCTCTACAGATCCACAAGTTTATGGGAATACCATAGGTATTTGTTTGTAAATCACAAACTTTATGCTATAAATCATTGTTATCGTGAAAATTGTTACTAATTTTATGCGATTATTTGAAAGAGCATATCAAAATCAAAATGGCTTTAAAACCGAGATATCTTTTATTACTGCTATTCTTTATATCTATCCGCCTATACTCTGTGTCTCAAGAGGTAATCACACGCTCTTGGAGAGCAGGGCAGGCTTTCAAACAGGCAAAAGAACATTATAATTTACGAGTGTATAACCTTGCAATAGAAAGCCTACAAGAAGCCATATACAGAGATCCGGAATTTATTGATGCGCATTTTTTGTTGGCTCAAATATACTACGAAATTGATAGTGCCAACCTGTTAGTTGAGCAATTAAACAGAGCCCTTTCAATTGATCCTGAATATTTTCCACCTGCATATATTAATAGGGCAGAGGGATATATACGTCTCGGAAAATATGATGAATCACTAGAGGATATTATCTTTTTTGAAAAAAAATATGGTGTTGAATATGAAAGATTTAAGCCGTATGTTGATTTGATAAAGAGTAAAGCCGAATTTGCCGTAGAAGCATTAAAAAACCCAGTTTCCATTGATTTGAAATCGCTACCGTCAAATATTAATACATATAGAGATGAATATTGGCCCTCGTTCACAGTCGATAATAAACAGTTTTTTTATACACTTAAAGTAGAGATGGGCTATAATAGATTTAATGAAGAGATATGGACTTGTGATTTAACTGATGGCATATATAATGATCCAAAACCTGTTGGTTACCCAGTAAATACTGAATTTAATGAGGGTGCTTCATTTGTAAGCCCAGACGGAAGATATATACTATTTACAGGTTGTAACAGGAATGATGGATTTGGAAGTTGTGATATTTATATGACTGTACTTAATGACGGAGAATGGCTAAAACCAAAAAACCTTGGACCTGTAGTCAATAGCCGTCATTGGGAGTCCCGACCAGTTATAAGCTCCGATGGAACACAGCTATATTTTGCAAGTAATCGTCCTGGAGGATTTGGAAAATCAGATATTTACAGATGCGATCTCAAAGGATATGATAAAGATGGTTTTCCTGTTTGGGGAAAACCTGTAAACCTTGGTCCAAACATAAATACCGAAGGTGATGAAATGTCGCCATTTATTCATCCCGACAACGTAACACTCTATTTTTCATCGAACTATTATCCAGGCATGGGAAGGTTTGATCTATACAAATCCGAGTTTGTTGAAGGGAAGTGGACAAAACCTGTTAATTTAGGATACCCTATAAATACCCACGGTGACGAAATAGGAATATTTGTGCAGGCAGACGGCAAAACCGCTTTTATCGATAAAGAAGTTGGCGATAGAAGGCAGCAAGATATTTTTTATTTCGAATTGCCCGAGCCAGCACAGGCAGGAATGGTAACGTATGTTAAAGGCAAGGTAATCGATAAGGAAACCAAAAAGGCTTTGTCAGCGGTTATTGATATGAATGATTTTGATTTGCCAGATTCTATACTTACGGTTACATCTAATTCTAATGGTGAGTTTTTAATAGCGTTAGTTGCCGGTAAAAAATATGGTTTAACGGTCGATAGAGAATCATATATGTTTTATTCAGGTCACTTTGTGGTAGAGAAAAAAGATATCGAAGCATATGAGATTTTAGTTGAACTTGAGCCAATAAAGATTGGAAGCAAAACCATATTGAATAATGTTTTTTATAAGACTGACAGTTACGAGTTATCTCCAGTGTCAAAAACAGAACTCAATAAGGTAGTTAGGCTGTTGAAACAAAATCCGACAGTAAAGGTCGAAATTAGCGGTCATACAGATAATGTGGGAACTGAAGTTTACAATCAAAAACTATCTGAGAACCGAGCCAAAAGCGTATATCAATATATCAGCGAAGCAGGTATTTCGGAAGACAGACTATCATTTAAAGGGTATGGGCAAAAAAGAAATATTGCATCAAACGCTGATGAGCATGGTAGGGCAAAAAACAGAAGAACCGAAATAGAAATTGTAGAAAAATAGAGATATTAATTAAACATATTAGTTTTAAACTTGTTAAATTACAATTAGGTACTGATAAATTTGAAACAAATACCCACAACCAAAATTTACATAAAATGGAAAGTTAGTTCCATATGACCTTAAACTGAATAATTTATAAACGTATGAAAAAGCCACTATTTGCAATTATTTTACCATTAGTACTCTTTTCGTGCCAGAATCAAACTAAAGATAGTGATAGCCAAATATTCTATAAGTCAATTGATTCTTTATTACAAAAGTCAATATCCGATTGGAACGTTCCCGGGCTTGCAGTCGGGATAATAGCAGACGATACAATATTTCTCTCAAAAGGCTACGGCGTTATACACGTTGACAAACCGTTAGATGTTACAGACACTACGCTGTTTGGAATAGCATCTTTAACAAAAGCATTTACAGCAACTGGTATAGGTATAGCACAAAAACAGGGATTATTGTCTATCTACGACCCAATAAAAAAGCATCTTAAACAATTTGAAACAGCAAATGATACAGTGACAAAAACAATAACGTTTTATGATGTACTGTCGCACCAAACTGGGTTTTCAACATTTAGTGGAGATTTATCATGGTATGGGAGTAATAAAAGCAAGGCGGAGGTCATTGAGTTAATAAAATATGTTCCTATTAAAAACTCACCACAGTCGGAATATGGCTACAGCAATATTATGTATTTAGTTGCAGGAGTGGCTTTAGAGGAGGCTGTAAATCAGAAATATGAAGATTATATTAATGCTAATTTACTGTCGCCATTAAAAATGGGATACACAACTTTTAACTACTCTGAAGTCATAAAGTTAGAAAATATCGCCAACCCTCATATTATCGTCGATAAAGAAAACAAACCGATTAATTATATTGATTGGACAAATATTTCGCCCGCGGGTGGACTCTTTTCGAATATCAAAGATCTAACAAAGTGGGCAAAATTTCAGTGGAACTTTGATTC
Source organism: Bacteroidales bacterium (assembly GCA_012519055.1). Classification (NCBI taxonomy): domain Bacteria; kingdom Pseudomonadati; phylum Bacteroidota; class Bacteroidia; order Bacteroidales; species Bacteroidales bacterium. Next base: position 80,075 of record JAAYQU010000021.1, read on the forward strand.
TACAATAGTTGACAGAGAGTTTATTAATATTCAGCAATCAGTTATTACTAGCCAGAAACTTAATATGTTAGATAACATTGCTCCAGATATCATAAAAAACAAAGGATATGGATTAGGCTGGGATGTGTTAGATTTTAATAATTATAAAGTAATAATGCATAATGGTGGGTTAGATGGAATGACTTCTCAAATTGTTATTATTCCTGAAAAGAAAACCGCCTTTATTCTTTTGGCAAATACCAGTACACCGTTGCCTATAGTGTTATCTTATGAATTGCTATATCAATTTCTTGTTGATATTAATTCGCCGTATTACAAAATTGTATTGGAAAAGTACAATAGTTTCAAGGGTTTTGAAATAGAGCAAGACACAACTTTAAGCCCACAAAAGCCAGATTTAGAAACGTTAAAAGGGAAGTATATAGACAAATTAATGGGTGAGGTTGTTATTTATGAAAATACTGAAAGTCAGACAATTGAAATTCAGTTTGTTAGCGCACCCCATTTTGATGGTGTTATTAATGTGTCAGATGATGGAGATGTAAAGATTATTTGGCAAAATATTATTTCTTTACCCGATGGACTTATTTTAATAAACAGGAGTGAAAATGGGGTAGTAACAAGTTTTAATATAAAATGCCCCAACCCCGATTTCCATTTCGAGGAGATCAATTTTGTTAAAATAAATTAGTGGTTATAATAAATCAGTTTTTTATTTTCACTTCCACGGGTTGAAATATCTGTATTACTGGTAATAAAACAAAAGCAGTGTTTAGGTTTAATAATTTATAGGTGTAATCCTCATTGTGAATTATATCATAGAACTTCAGTAACAATTATAGATAACATTAAAAAAATATCATGAAAATATTAAGAACATTAATTTGTGCAATCTTATTTGCCTCAATCCATTTTTGTTTAAGCGGACAAAATGTCGATTCTCTAATGAATGCAGGTTTAAAACTGCAGCAAAAGTATAAATTTCAAGAAGCTATTGCTGTATATCAGAAAGTTTTAGACATACGTCCAAACGATCCAAACGGAATGTATCAAAAGGCACTTTGTCACATGCGAAATAGTGAACCGCAAGAGGCGCTTTCAATTTTTTTAAGGTTAACTGGCGTAAGACCTGATTTTGTCGGGGGATTTTATGGAGCGGCTACAGCATATTCGTCATTAGAAAATTATCCTAAAACCATAGAGTACATTGAAAAAGCAATGGAGTTTGAACCAAAAAACCATGAGTATTATATGGTTAGAGGTCAGGCATATGCGAATATGGGCGATAATAAAAGGGCATGTAAAGATTTTAAAACGGCAAAAAAACTGGGGAATCGTCATGCTAAATTCTCGATGCAAAAATATTGCAAATAGAATATAAGGCGCAAGGTGAAAGGTAAAAGTAAGTAAATTGTCCTACGGACAATTTACTCTTGTACCTTGCCACTTGTACCTTTTACCTCGTAAAGTGTTAGTTTTTCTTTTCAACATTTATAAATCCCCCGAAAAGATTTTTATTTGCATTAATCTTCTCTTCGCTACCATAAACGCAGATGTTGTTTTGTTTCAAAACATCTTCAATCATTTTACTAAAAGAACGAATATTTTCATCTGTTGTTGACAGAATAGCATCGCGGTCTGCTTGTCGTTCAGCTGCAGTAGCATTAGTAAAATAACGATTAAATGCAGTGTTTGCTTTCGATGAGGCTGTTTCCGGATAGTCATAATTAGAGATTGTTCCGATTATATATCCCAACATTTTAGCCTCGTTAGCTTCAAATGATTCAACATATTTAACAGCTCCTGCGTAGTTATCAAGTGTCTCTTTTAAGTTTGGATCGCGATACGAAGCGAAATAGAAATTACCATCACTCGAAATACCTGAAAATCCACCATAAGCACCACCAATTACACGAACAGTGTTTTGTAAATATTCTCCTGAAAGGATACTGCTAAGGACGCTCATTCTTGCGTCCCAATCATAACCTAACTTTTTGTAATTATAGCTTTGAACAACGTACTGAACTTTTGACGAGCTTATTAAAGCTTCATTTTTCTTAGTCAAATCAAAATTCCAATCAACAATAGTACTCTCTTTTTCCGGTAGATTAGCAGCAAAATTAGTAAACGCTTTTTCTAAGTTGCTGTAATCAGCTTTATCACATGAACTTGCTAATATCAAATTGTTGCGAGTGAAAAGCAGATCAGCAGTTTTCTTAAGATTATCAACAATCATGTCAGAATTGGTATCGAAATTTGTAACCAATTTTGCTAAAAACCAGTAGTATTCAAGACCTCTTGTTAATTCGCTGAACATTCCACTATTTGAAAAATACGAGTTTGAACGAGTCATTGCATATCCCAAACCGTTTCTTTTAACGTTAGATTCAGTTTGTGCTAAATTTCTTGTAAGAATAGTTTTTAGTCTATCCTTATCGGCCAAATTTGTTTTGTAAAGTACTTCGTTGCCAAGTTCAAACATTTTATCAATTTTTGAAGGAACGGCTTTTGACTCTAATACAAATTTAGGAAGCAGCTTGTTATCATCGCGATCTTGTTTGTAAGTAGTGATATATGTTTGAACACCACCGGTATTTTTATTAATCTCTTTTTCCAAGTCGCCAAATGAATAGTTCTCAGTACCCATTAAACCTAATATGTCGCCAAGCAGTTGAGCATAAGGGATTAACTCGTTTGGAATGACTCTCAAATCGTACATTAATTTTACATAAACAATACCATTTGTGAAGTTTTCGAAGTGTACAACTTTTATGTCTGCTATGTTTCTTTCTTCTGCTTCGTACCAGTCAGCCTTTGGATTCAAATCTTCACGACCTAATTTAGGTAGCACAGCCAACTCTTCTTCTGTGTTCTCCTTTTGTTGATATGCGATTAGATCTTTAGTATCAGCAATCAACTTTTCAATTTCTTCTTCAGATAGCGAAGCTTTATATTCAGCTAATTTTTTAGTGGTTTGCTCGTTAATCTCTCTTTCCATACCAGGTTTTGGAACCATTACCATCATCAAACCAAAATTATTATTTATAATAGCTTCATTTAGAACTTGTTCCAGATAGTTTTCCTCAATAGCTTTTTTAGTATCAGCAAGTTGTTTTTCCCATTGTAAACCGGCATATGGGTCTTTGGTAAACATCCAGTTTTGGTAGCTTTGAAGCATTGCAGACAATCCTTTTTGTGCATCATCTCCCTCGCGTAAGTGGAACTCGATTCGGTTTACAAATGCCTCAACTGAACTGCGGTCAATACCTTGTTCTGCAACCTCTTTCATTTTGTTTAATATGATCTCTTTTGCTTTGTCAGCATCTTCAGGGTTAGCATTTTGAATAGTGATATTGAATCCATTTTGCTGGTTCATACCTGCATATGAATACATATTTTGACCTATCCCGGCTTCTTGAAGAGCTAAGCGAACCGGACCAGCTTCTTGATTTACAAGTACATCAGACAAAATACTCAATGCCCAGCTTAATTTTTGGTCGGTACCTAAACCATATACCCAGTTTAATGATATAAAGGTTTGGTTTTCTGTTGGAACTCCTTCTAATGATGCGTAAGGAGCTTCAACTTTTTTAAATTCTGTAAAAGGCTCCTGAAGTTTGATTTCATTGTCAACTTCTATTTTGTCGAAATAAGAAAGATACTGTTTATCAATAAGTTCCAACTCTTTTTTCATATCTGCATTACCATATACAAAGATACAGCTATTTGAAGGGTGGTAATTTTTTTCGTAATAAGCAATAAAATCTTCGTAAGTAAGCTCAGGAATTGCCTGTGGGTATCCTCCCGATGATTTACCGTAACCATTGTCTGGGAACAGGTTTTTACCTATTTGGTAGCTCATTTCTCTTTGAGGGCTAGAATAAGCACCTTTCATTTCGTTGTAAACAACACCTTTTATAACAATCGGGCTATCTTTATCTTCTAATTCATAGTGCCAACCCTCTTGCATAAAAATTCTGGGTTCCGTTTTAATTAGTGGGAAAAAGACAGCATCTAAATAAACCGTCATTAGGTTGAAATAGTCTTTTTCGTTCATACTTGCAACGGGGTAGAAAGTCCAGTCTGACGATGTAAACGCATTAAGGAATGTGTTTAGCGATGTTTTTCCCATTTCAGTAAAAGGACTTTTTACAGGAAAGTTTTTCGAACCGTTCAAAACAGAATGTTCTAAAATGTGAGATGTGCCACAATCAGAATTAGGCTCGGTTCTAAAACCTACACCAAAAGTTTTATTTGCGTCGGCAACATCAAATTTTACAACATGCGCACCACTTTTTATGTGCTCGAAGTAATAGACATCTGCGTTAACCTCTTTTACAAACTTCTTAGAGATAAGTTTGTAACCGGGAATGTTTACTTGTTTGTTGCAGGAATAAAATGTAAATCCTGCAACTACGGCTATTGCAAGAAGACTTGCAAAGCGAAAGAATCCTTTTTTTGTCATCATTTTTATATTACGTTTTGAATTAAATATTTATTATAAAATAGTTTCTATTATTTTACCTTTAAAAAATCATGCAAGATACTTACTTTTTTGCACAAAAAAACCTGCCTAAGCACTTTTTTTCAAGATTGGTCATTAATATTTTTAGCGCACTTTTAAGATATTGTCAACAGTACAAAACAGTTGTACAATAATCAATTAAAAGTACCTATCTTTGTACGCACTAAAGAAAGATACGTAATATGTGCACGTGTTTGACCTTAATCAGTACATTAGTAAACAAACAAAATTAAAATAGTACAAAAATGAAGTTATATTCAATAGATACAGAGTGCTTTATGATTGACGGAGGAGCAATGTTTGGCGTTGTTCCCAAAGCCATTTGGAAAAAACGTTATCCGTGCGACGAAAACAACTTGTGTAATAATGCAATAAGAAATCTTTTGGTTGTTAGCGACGAGAGACGGATTTTAATAGATACAGGTATCGGAACCAGAATGCCTGAAAGTTTTCTTAAATATCAATATATTAACGGTAATGACACTTTATTAGGTAGCCTGAAAAAACATGGATATGCCCCTGAAGATATTACTGATTTGATTTTCACTCATTTACATTGGGATCACAGTGGTGGTGCATTAATTGACGATAAAGACGGAAATCCCAAACCACAATTTCCAAATGCAAAAATGTGGGTTTCGCGTCAACAGTGGGAGTGGGCAAACAATTCAAATTTAAGGGAAGAAGCTGCATACCCTGAACACTTGATAAAACCGCTAAATACGTTCGGGAAGCTTAATTTTATTGATGAAGATACTGAGCTTTATCCGGGTATTGAATTACGTTTACATAACGGACATACCAAAGGCTTACTTATCCCCGTTATTAAAGCCAACAAAACGACTGTTGTCTATGCAGGAGATTTGATTCCTTCAACAGCAAATATTCCACCGATATATCTTTCAGCGTACGATATTTACCCGATGGATGCCATTGACGAAAAAGTAAAGATTCTAAAGGAGATTACAGAGAATAACTATGTTGTTATATTTCAGCATGATATTAATGTGGAAGCGGCTACTATTGAAGAGACCCTCAAAGGATATAAGGTCAAAGAGACTTTGAAAATTGAGGATGTAAACTAACTTATTAGGAATTACCGTGTCAAAAATTCAGATAAATAATAGGCGAGCATCATTTGAGTATGAGTTTATTGAAACTTTTATTGCCGGCTTGGTGTTAAAAGGAACTGAGATTAAGTCAATTCGGCAGGGTAAAGCAAATTTAACCGACTCGTACTGTGTTTTCCATAACGGCGAACTTTACGCCAAAGGGGTTCATATTGCTGAGTATGAAAAGGCTGCGCACTTTAATCATGATCCGCGTTCCGAGCGTAAGCTTCTGTTGAACAGAAAAGAGCTTAAAAGGCTTGAACGCAGAGTAAAAGAGCGCGGTTTCACAATTGTACCTGTCTCCCTATTTATCAATGAACATGGCTGGGCAAAGCTAAAAATAGCGCTTGCCAGAGGTAAAAAAGTTTACGATAAACGCGAGTCAATTAAAGAGAGAGATATGAAACGCGATAATGAGCGTTTTAGAAGAGAGTTAAGAGGTTAAGAACAAGTTACTAAATAAAATATAATCAAATAAATACAACTAAAAACAGGAGAATATTATAAATGAAAAAATATACTTTAATAATCAGCTTTTTGATTGCAATTTTCAGCTTGTCGTTCAACACGGTTTTAGCACAAAACGATACGGTTTATGTAATGAAAAATGGTAGTGTAATATGGAAATACAAAGTTGCCGAAATTGACAGCGTTATTTTTTATCAACCAGTAGTGGTAGGGGATAATGATTCTACAGGAACCTTTATAGATTCTCGAGACAATACGATATATAGATGGTTGAAAATAGGTAATCAAGTATGGATGGCGGAAAATTTAAAATATTTACCAAGCGTAGTTACTCCCGGAACAGGCTCAAGAACAGTACCATATTATTATGTTTACGGTTATGATGGTACTAATGTTACTGCAGCTAAAGCAACAACAAATTATGCAACTTACGGTGTACTTTACAATTGGACTGCAGCAATGAACGGTGCAGAAAGCAGTAATTCTAACCCCAGTGCTGTTCAAGGTGTATGCCCTTCTGGCTGGCATTTGCCAAGCGATGTTGAGTGGAAGCAGCTTGAAATGAGCGTTGGTATGACAGAGGATCAGGCAAATTCTTCTGGTTGGCGCGGTACTAATGAAGGAGGAAAACTTAAAGAAGTAGGTACAGCGCATTGGACAGATCCAAATGAAGGTGCTACTGACGAGTTTGGTTTTACAGCCCTGCCGGCCGGATATCGTCATAACTATGGTTATTGTATCAACATTGGCTACCACGGACGTTGGTGGAGTGCTACTGATAAGGATGAAGTCAATTCATGGGCTCGTAACTTGGAACACAATAATAGCCAAGTTTTCAGGTTCTACTACGATAAGGAATTAGGATTTCCCGTTCGTTGTGTAAAGGATTAATCCTTTAAGTTAGAGATAATTAGCAATTAACAGTTGCATTATTGTTAATTGCTAATTGATTAGGTCTCTTAATTCATATCCCTGTCCCTTGTGCGTGCAAACTTCCAATCCAGTATTATTTTTCTCTAACATTACTCTAATACGGCGAACATAGTTATTAATGCTTTGTTCATTGTAGTAAGTCGTCTCATAGCCCCAGACAGCTATATATAAGTCATCTCTTGAAACTGTTTTGTTAAAACAGTCTATCAATTTTTTCAAAATATTATACTCCATTGTACGTAAGTCTATTATTGAGCCATCGGCTAATATAAGCGTACGATTACGAGTGTCGAGCTGAACCTTGCCAACAGAAATAATCTGCTCTTGTAGTTCGGGTGTTAAATTTTTTATTCTGGTAAAGCGGTCAATATGAGCCGAAAGTAATCTATGAGAAAATGGTTTCTCGATATATGCCACGCCACCTGCCATAAGCCCTGCCATTTTTACCGCATCGTCTTTGTGAGACGAGATAAAGATAATGGGCAAATCTGGGTTGCCTTTGTAAAGCTTCTCTGCCACTTCAATACCGTTCTCTTTGCCTATCTCTACGTCAAATACCAACACGTCGGGCGTTAGTTTCTTTATTGCTTCTTCTATTCCATAGGCAGCGGTCAAATATGTGGCATCGTATCCACGTTCATTAAGAGCTTCTACAAATCCGCTTCCTAACATTACGTCATCATCGACAAGTAATACTTTGATTTTATTTGTACGCATATTTAATATGTTTATAATTTTTTCAGTTTACTGTCAGTAGAGAGAGGGCATGCCTTGTCTCTACAAAAGTGGCTGTTGGATATAAGCAATGCCTGCACCGAGCGTAGTATTTAGGCAGGCTCAATAACCATCAAAATGTGCAATGCTGTACACCGCATTATTAACTCGTAATTCTTCGACAAGCGAAGCGACAAAGCCGATGACGTAATTGTTCATTGTCATTCCCAATTGCACATTGTTAATTGCACACTGCTAATTCGGTAAAGTTATAACAAACGTTGAACCCACACCCTCTTCGCTTTGCGCGGAAATAACTCCTCCATGCGCTTTTACAATGCTATGAGCATAATACAACCCTATGCCGTTGCCTTTTTTTTTATCGGACGAATAGTAGGGCTTAAAAACCCTTTTAATTTGCTGTCTGTTCATTCCTACTCCGTTGTCTGTAATTGTAATAGTTTGGTTATCAGTGCCACTGGTGGCGGCTATTTTAACAATAGGTTCGCTACCGTTATATTTTACGGCATTTTCAATAATTATACGAATAGCAGCCTCCATTAAATCGGGCTGTACACGCATCACGTAATCTGTGTCAATATCATGTTCAAAGCTAATTTTCTTATTAGAAAACACGGTATATATCTCTTCCTCTATCTGCTCTAAAATATCATACAGCGACACCTCGGTTTTATCACTCTCTTTTACTTTTTTAATATCGCGTGCAAACATCAAAAGTCGTCTGATTTTATCTGCCAGAAAATCCACACGGGCTGCACCAATTGAGAGCGAGTTTCTTTTGTCCATATCGGTCTCATTTTCCTCTAACCTTGATAGCATAAATAAAACGTAAGCCAACGGCGATTTCAAATCGTGAACAGCACCGTGAAACGAACGTTCCATATCCAATATCTCGGCAAAACGACGACTAAGCATAAAAATTAGATAGAACAGCACCAATGCAATTACTATGGTTGCAATAAAAGAGATAGTTGTAACAGCACCCAATCGTATTAAATAGCTTGGTTGTTTAATACTATATTCGGCTTCAATTAGATAGGTATGATTTGGCAACTCTATTAAACGATCAACAGCATACGTTTTCGCTTGAAATGAACCATAGGTAGAAGTATATTGTCGCTGAACTTCATCTAAAACCTTGTTTTCTTTAATATCTTGCAATATAATATGTGATGAGACAACCTCTCTATCCTCTTCATTAATACAACTTACAATAAGCGAATCTAATTTGGTCAAATCGAACTTTTCCTGACCTATTTTCATAGCTATTAAAGCATTTTCAAAAACTACAGCGACATTGTCCCCTTCATTTGGATAACCTGCATCTATTATATGAACTTTTTTTCCTTTGGTGAGCTTTTTATATGTTTCTTTGTCAATTGTTTTTCTCGACTTGTACGGTGTTGCATCTCCTTTTTCCATATTGTCCCTGATTAAAGTAGAGACTGACCTGTTAAAACAGGCAGTAAAAGCCTTATCCTGTCTATAAGAATCCTGTTCGGAAGCATATCGTAACCACAATGCCTGAGAAACAAGCAACGCTATCAATGCTAACGCTACAGACAATAGTATAGGTATATATTTTCTCTTCATACGTTAAAAAATAATCATTCCGAAAGATACAAAAAAACACAATAACATCTTATACCAATTGTAATTTTATAAAAACACCAACTATTATAAAATTTTACAATGGTCAATACCGATGCAATAAATACATATTTCAAAAGAGCGCAAGCAAAGTTTGAACTATAGTATTTTGTAAAATTGGTATTAACCTTTTATGCTGATAATAAATATTTTTCTTCAGCAAGATTATATTGCGATTATCTAAAGATTATTTTCTGATTATATAAAGATTATCAATTGATTATCAATTGAGTGGTTCTCTGCCTGTAATTTTGCACTGTAAGTTAAATCATTAAAAAAATAGTCAAAATGAAACAGAGAAGAACAATCAATTTTATTGAAAAATTAAATGAAAAGGAAATGTCTAATCTAAAAGGAGGAATATCTCTCTACGCAGAAGATGTTGAAATTGTAGTTTACAAAGGGAAACTATACATTCTTATCGATGGCGAATTAGTACCTGTAGAGGATTAGCGTGAGCCGATTATGTAAGATTATATTGCGATTATATAAAGATTATGTAAAGATTACCTTTTGATTATAAATCGTCTTACGAAAGCAGTGTAGTTTTGCAGCAGACAAAAAATAATACGTATTAATTTTTTAATTTTTTTATTCAAATTTTGTATTAATATTTAAATTTTTTAACAATGAAAAAGTTCACATTAATTTTAGGAGCATTAGCAGTTGCATTTACTGCTACATTTTGTACAAAAGAGTACGAAACAAAAAGAGAACCTCAGAATCTTAAGTACGTAGGTGTTTATCATAATGAGGGATTAGATTATGTTTTTCACGACATTAAAAGCAAAGTATCTGGGAAAGAGTACAATAATGAATTGGAAAGTTTATTAGAGATGTGTTATAACGCCTCTGTAGACTATTTAACCCAAGAACGTTTTTTTGAAGAATTTGACAATTGGGGAGAGAGATTATATTTTGCAGACACCGTATATAATTGGGCTAAAGACATATGTCTGTATGACACAAGGACACTAGAAGATATGTATGAAAATGGTGTGCTAAATTTAAGCGAAGCAGCTACATCTATTATCGATGAAATGTATTTAAGTTCTAATAACGAGGAGACAAGTTTAAATGACTTTGAAACGCTTTGCGATAATTTATTAATTGAAGCTAATAGTAAACTTAGTGGAGCAGAACGTGAAGCAGTTATAGCAACAATTTATGTGGCTAAATTTTCTGCAAATTACTGGTATGAAAATGCGGAGTATTGGGCTTCTGTTTTAACTGGTAACAATGGTGCAAAAAAATTCAATTGGAAAGGTCTTCTTAAATCAGATCTAATAGGTGCAATATCGGGAGGTGCTGGTGGAATTGAGGGTGGTCCTGCAGGTATTGCAGCAGGAGCTTTGATTGGCGGAATAGTTGCCTCTGCAACTTTTACGATTGAGGAATTACTATAATGGTCCCCTTTTTTAGGACAACAAAATTAAAAATTTAACGTATAAATAATTAAAAGTTGTCTTATGGAAAGAAGTTCAAGAAAAAAGTTTAGCTCCTCTTTTAAATCAAAAGTGGCATTAG
>JAAYQU010000022.1 GCA_012519055.1 Bacteroidales bacterium
AATGTTTAAAAACGCTCGGCGTATATCTGTATTAAACCACAGCTCTTTTCGATAAGTCTTCATTTTTTTCGGTTATGTTGATTTTATACCAAATTTACTAAAAACTAAGATTTAAACCAACCATAAAGTGTCGGTATGCCTGCGGAAAATACCCGTCAAGTGTACGTAGTTCGTTGTTATAGTAGTATGTATATACCCAAGCATTGGTAATATAATCGACATTATATAAGTTGTTAATTTGTGTAAAAAACGAAACCTCAAATAGTTTTGTCGTTAATAAATAACTGATTCGCAAATTAGTAACCCAATATTTATTTAACTGACGGTCCGTGCTCGCAGTGTTGTCGATGTACTGTTTCCCTACAAAATTGTCTGTAAGTGTAATATCAAGATTTTTAATAGGTTTAACTGTCAATATTGAGCCAAAAACAGTACTCGGAGAAAAAGAAATATCTACATTTTTCAGAGTATCAGTGCGTTGTGCATAAGTATCCCAGTCATCAAAATAGGCTACGAATTGGTTAATTTTGTTGCGACTAAACGTTGCAAACAGAGTCCAATCAATAATTCTGTGTGGTTTTAGTAGCAATGAAAGCTCAATGCCATGCCGGTAGCTTTTATCAACATTTTCCATGATTGAGTATCCTGTTGCATTAACGTTCCCCGTCAGAACCAGCTGATCTTTGTATTGCATATGAAAAAAGTTTACTTGAGCAGCGAGTATATTAGATTTATAGCTAAAACCGGCTTCCCAATCTAAAAGTTTTTCAAATGTAGGCGCGCCTTTTATCGTGTCGGCATCTGTATAGTTGCTTCGGGTTGGTTCCCGATGTGCTTGAGCTATAGAGAAAAATCCCGACAATTTGCCCTTGTGAATAAAAACACCTGCCTTAGGATTAAAAAACAGAAAATTGTGCTGTTGGCTAATATCATTATTATCGTCTTCGATACCACTGAGAGTGTATTTGATACCGCGTAATTGCAGATCACCGTATAAATCAATCATTTGGCCAAGTTTTATCGACGATTTTAGGTAAATATTTGCATCATTTTTTGTTGCATTGTTACGATAGTACTCATGATTAGGCTTTAATGAGCCGTCGTTGTGCTTGGTCCATAATATCTCTCCGAAGTGTCCACCCAAGTATTGATTTAGTCCACCTCCCAGAGTAATATCAGTTTTTTCTGTTTTGTATTTTACTGAAGCAATGGCTCCGTAAAAATCGTTATCAAGATATTTGCGATTTATCAAATCGGTTCGTTTAATTACGGTGTCGCCTATTTGCATGTTCGGAAGTGAAAAGCTTGACAGTTTTTTATTATACTTGTATGATTCGTAAAAGCCAAATCCTTGTGTATAATGCAGCGCCACGTTGGCTGTCAGGTTTTGGTTATGTATGTATGTATAAAATAGCTGATAGTGATCTTGTTTATAGTCATCAACTTGATTTTCATACATATATAAATTATATGTTCTGCTGTTGCTCGTAAACAAGTTTTCTGTCT
>JAAYQU010000023.1 GCA_012519055.1 Bacteroidales bacterium
TATTTTTAATGTCGCCACTGCATCACCATTATCAGAAAAAGAATATTCATGAATCGAAAATTGTTACTCGATTTTGGATTGTGGGGCTACTATTAGCCGTTCTTACAATTATAACATTGAAAATCAGATAATAACGATATATGCAAAAACGATATAACATAGTTGTTCTTGGAGGAGGCGAAAGTGGCGTTGGCGCAGCATTGCTTGCCAAACGTAATGGCGAGAGTGTGTTTATTTCTGATTTTGGAACGCTTAAAGATAAGTACAAAAAGGAGATTATCGAGGCTGGAATAGATTTCGAGGAGGGGAAACATTCGGTTGAAATAATTACAAACGCAAAAACAATTATCAAAAGCCCGGGAATACCTGATGAGAGTGAAATTGTTGTGCAAGCAAAAAAATCAGGTGCAGAGATAATTGGCGAAATAGAGTACGGCGCGCGTAATACGAATGCGAAATTTATAGCCATTACAGGCTCGAACGGCAAAACTACAACTACACTTTTAATCTACCACATATTAAAACAAGCAGGGTTAAAAGTAGGATTAGCCGGCAACGTAGGACAGAGCTTAGCACGACAAATTGTTACAGAAGACCCCGATTGGTTTGTGGTGGAACTATCAAGTTTTCAGCTTGATACAATGTTCACATTTCACGCACACATTGCAATTTTAATGAACATCACACCCGACCACTTGGACCGTTACAACTATAATTTCGACAATTATATAAATTCAAAATTCAGGATTTTACAAAATCAAAACCAGTCTGACTATTTCATATATTTTGCAGACGACCCAGTGGTAGAAAAAAAGATGTCAGAACTAAATATTGTTGCTAAAAAGCTAACATTCAGTTTAAAAGACGACACAAAAAGCAATGCTTATATATCAAAGAATCAAATAATAATAAAATATAATAATCAGTTCGCTATGTTTTACGACAAACTTATTATTAAAGGTAAACACAATTTGTGCAATGCCATGGCAGCAAGTTTAGTAGCCGACATAACTAATATCAAAAATGAAAAGATTAGGGAATCGTTGGCAAGCTTTACTGGAGTTGAACATCGCTTGGAAGAGTACCTGACAATTCATGGAGTGCTCTATATCAACGATTCAAAAGCCACGAATATCAACTCTACTTGGTATGCTCTTGAAAGTATGACTAAACCAACTGTTTGGATTGTAGGTGGAGTTGACAAGGGCAACGACTATTCAGAATTAAACGACGTTGTGGCTAAAACCGTTAAAGCGATTGTATGCTTAGGTACAGACAACAAAAAAATAGTAGACCACTTTAAAGACAGGGTAAACATTATTGTTGAGACGCAATCGATGAAAGAGGCTGTGTATGCAGCTTATAAGCTCGCCGAACCCAATGATGTGGTTTTGTTAAGCCCTGCTTGCGCAAGTTTTGACCTGTTTTCAAATTACGAAGAGCGCGGCAAAAAATTTAAAGATGCTGTAAGAGACTTATAATTAGAACAATAGAATGAAGACTGTATTTACATATTTGAAAGGAGACAGAGTAATATGGGTAATTACCATAATGCTCTGCCTTGTATCAATATTGGTAGTTTACAGCTCGACCGGAACACTTGCCTACAAACAAGCCGGTGGAAATACATTTTACTATCTGAGTAAACAGCTACTGTTTGTAGGAATTTCATTATTAACAGTTTTTATTACACATCGAATAAATTACAAGGCTTTATACACTCTTTCAAAATATTTATATTACGCTTCTATACCATTATTAATATACACATTGGTTCGTGGTGTAAGTATAAATGAAGCTGCGCGTTGGATAACACTTCCCGGAGGATTCTCTTTTCAAACTTCCGATTTGGCAAAATTGGCGTTAATGATGTATTTGGCAACACAAATATCTCTAAAACAGCCCGATATAAAGGATTTTAAAAAGGGTTTCGTTCCGCTGTTGATTCCTATAGGGCTAACATGTATGCTTATTTTGCCTGCCAACTTCTCAACTGCGGCTTTAATTTTTGTTAGCTCAATGGTATTGCTATATATTGGCAGAGTTCGAATAAAACATCTCTCTCTATTGGCAGGTGTTGGGGTTGTAGGTATCGGCATTTTTATTTTAGTTGCACTTAACATGCCCGACTCAGGACGCGTTGGAACGTGGAAGCGCAGAATAGAGAATTTTGTCTCTAAAGATGGCGAGAACTTTCAAGCCGATCAGGCAAAAATAGCTGTCGCCACAGGTGGAATGTTCGGCAAAGGTCCGGGGCAAAGTGTTCAAAGAAATATACTGCCTCACCCCTATTCCGACTTTATTTTTGCAATTATTATAGAGGAGTACGGGCTTATCACAGGAATATTTATAATGTCGCTATATCTGATACTTCTGTTCAGAAGTGTCGCACTAATAAAGAAATGTCCAACCACCTTTCCTGCATTTTTAGTTGCGGGGATGGTTATATTAATTGTATTACAGGCTTTTGCACACATAGGAGTAAATACAGGAGTATTTCCAGTAACCGGGCAAACATTGCCAATGATAAGCATGGGAGGTACTTCTATGATTATCAACGGGATACAGATAGGTATTATACTAAGTGTGAGCAAAGAGATATTGAAACAAAGTTCGGCAAACGCGCCATCTGTACAGACAACAAATGAAACTGATAATGAGGTCGAAGATGAAGGAAATGTCACCGATAAAATTATTGATTAGTGCCGGAGGAACCGGAGGTCATATTTTTCCGGCATTAGCGGTAGCCAACGAGTTCCGTAGCAAATATCCCGACAGTAAAATACTGTTTGTTGGGGCATTGGGCAAAATGGAAATGGAAAAGATACCGCAATCGGGATACGAGATAGTTGGACTGCCTGTAAAAGGTATGCCACGAAAGCTATCGTTTAAAATGATTTCATTTATTATCTCGTTGATTAAAAGCATGTTAATGGCTCGAAAAGTTGTAAAACGATTTAAGCCAACTGTTGCAGCCGGATTTGGTGGTTTTGCATCGGGACCTGTGCTGTATTGGGCTTCACGAATGAAAGTGCCGACACTAATTCAAGAACAAAATAGTTATGCCGGCGTAACAAACAAAATCTTGTCCAAAAAAGCGAAAACTATTTGCGTTGCGTACGAAGGAATGGAGAAGTTTTTCCCGAAAGATAAGATAGTTTATACGGGAAACCCTGTCCGTAAATCTATGTCTCTCGGCAGTGTGAAAACTACAGAAGCACTTGAATTTTTCAACGTTACAAGCGACAAGCCGATTGTTCTTGTCTTGGGCGGCAGCTTAGGCGCAAGGTCGGTTAACAATCAAATACTTGAATCGTTGCCTTGGTTTATCGAAAACAATATACAGCTGTTGTGGCAAACAGGAAACTTGTATTATAACGAAATGGTCGAGAAATCAAAAGGTTACGACTTGACAAATATTCGCGTTCTGCGATTTATTGATAAAATGGATTTTGCCTACACCGCAGCAAACATCATTGTTTCGCGTGCAGGAGCAGGCACAATTTCGGAGCTTTGCATTGTGGGCAAGCCTGTTGTTTTAATTCCAAGTCCGAACGTGGCTGAAGACCATCAAACATTCAATGCAAAGGCTTTATCGGAAAAACAGGCTGCGATATTGCTACCTGACAATAAAATCAATGAACTAACAACCGTGTTAAGCAAACTAACTAAAGATAAGGAACTTATAGACGAGTTGTCAACAAATATTAAAAAACTTGCGTTGGCAAATGCCGACAGAGATATATCGAACGAAATAGAAAAACTTGCTTTACAAAAGAGATGATACAAAATAGTAACCATATTAAAAACATTTTTTGCATTGGCATTGGCGGCATTGGCATGAGCGCACTGGCGCGCTATTGGAAGCATGCAGGCAAAAATGTTGCTGGTTACGATTTGCGTGAAACCAAACTTACGCGCAAGCTTGAAAGCGAGTCGATTAAAGTTTTTTATTCAGACAACACAGAGTTAATTCCATCGCAATTCCTTACAGGAGAGACACTTGTGGTTAGGACACCTGCGGTGCCCGATAATCTGTCGGTGCTAAAAATTTGGAGCGATTACGGAAAAACGGTAATGCGCCGTTCGCAGATGTTAGCTCTGATTGCGTCAAATCATAAAGTTTACGCTGTTTCAGGTACGCACGGGAAAACCTCTATAACAACGCTACTTTCGCACTTGCTAAATCAACGCGAGCAGGGAGTAAACTCGTTTATGGGAGGAATATCGCGCAACTATGGCACAAATATTTTGTTGTCAAACTCTGCCGAAATGGTTGTCGAGGCTGACGAATACGACAGAGCTTTTTTACAGCTGAACCCACATGCAGCAATCGTTACATCGGTAGAGGCTGACCATCTTGATATTTACCAAAATTTGGAGAATTTAAAATCGGCATTTAATCAGTTTGCTGGACAGGTATCGCAAGAGGGATTTATTATTTGTAAAAGGGGAATAGTATTGAAACCCAATAAAAACACCGAACTGCTCACATATCACGCCGAAGACGATACAGCCGATATTTTTGCAAACAACATCAAAATTGTTGATGGCTGTTATCAATTCGATCTTGTGACACCGTTTGGCAAGTTTAATTCGTTGCAAATGGGAGCTCCGGGATATTACAACTTTGAAAATGCGGTGGCAGCATCTTCGTTTGCTATAAAAGTTGGATTGAATGAAGACCTACTAAGAACGGGGCTTCTGTCATTCAAAGGTGTAGAGAGACGTTTTGAAATGCACAACAAATCTCCCGAAATTTATATCGACGATTATGCACACCATCCGGGCGAAATAGATGCTTGCATAAAATCGATACGTAAAATTTTCCCAAATAAGAAAATTACAGTTATTTTCCAACCGCACCTATATTCTCGGACAAGGGATTTAGAGTCTGAATTTATAACCTCTTTAAACACAAGCGATTTGGCAATAATAACCGACATTTATCCAGCCCGCGAGCAACCGATTGAAGGAATTACGGGTCAGGCGTTGGCAAATAAAGTAAAAAATGGTAAGTACGTGGCTTTTGATGATATAATCGCATTTGTTAAAAACCGACGTTTCGATATTTTGGTAACAATGGGTGCAGGAAGCATTGGCGATAAAGCGTTGCAAATTAAAGATATTATAAACGACAGAGCATGAGTGTAAAGATGAAATATATTATAGGATATTCTGTTTTAGCACTGTACGTCTTTATTACGGCTGGTTTTGTCGCTAAAAAGTCGGCTGAGGAAGTTTGCCGTAAAGTTGAGGTTTCACTTAATGATACTGTAAATCAATTGGTTGTGCCACGCGATATCACAAAACTTATGGAGGATAAAAAGAACTCGGTGTATGGACATCGGTTTTCTAACATAAACAAAATGCAAATTGCTAAACTGATAACTAACAATATTGCGTTGGTTAAAAATGTTGGAGTGTATAGGGCAACTGACGGCACTATCTGCATAAATATTGAGCAACGTAAACCAATTCTTCGCGTAATCAACAAATATAACCAAAGCTATTATGTCGATACAGAAGGATATTTAATTCCACTGTCAGATCACTGGAGCGCAAGAGTTTTAGTAGCAAATGGAGATATTGCTGAAAAATCACAAAAAAACAGGGCTATCCATATCGACTCACTTAACACTAATATTGAAATTAAACAGCGAGAGACACTAAGGGAATTGATAATACTTGCAAAACATATTAATGACGACGAGTTTTTAAATGCTCAGATAGAGCAGATATATGTCAACAGAAACGAATACGAAATGATTCCAAAGGTAGGTTCTCACATAATCTATTTTGGACCTATTGATAACTATGTGGATAAGTTTTTTAATCTTAAAGCAATATATTATAAGGGATTTGCTAACTTGGGCTGGCGAAAATATAAGGCTATAAATCTTAAATATCAAAACCAAGTAATTTGCACAAAACGTTAGATCTATGATAAAAGAGAGAAACATTGTTACGGCTATTGATATCGGAACAACAAAAATTGTTGCAATCGTTGCTAGAATTCTTGAAAATGGCAAAGTTGAAGTCTTAGGCTATGGACACGAAAAAAGCATTGGAGTAAAACGAGGCGTTGTTCTTAATATCGACGAAACCGTCAGAAGCATTAAAAATGCGGTAAAAAAAGCAGAAGCGCAATCGGGATTAACAATTAAAAGCGCATATGTTGGAATGGCTGGTCAACATATAAAGTCATTGCGCTCAAGCGGGTATATCACCCGCGAATCATTCGAAGAACCCATTACTGCAAGTGAAGTTGAAAAGCTAGCAGCGACAATGAATAGCATTTCTGTTGATGTTGGACAGGAAGTAATTCACATTCAACCACAAAGCTATAATGTTGACAAAGAGATGGGTATTATGAATCCTGTAGGCGTGGCAGGCAAACGACTTGAAGGGAATTTCCATATAGTAATTGGAGAGATAACCGCTGCAAATCATCTAAAAAGATGTATAACCAAAGCAGGGTTATCGTTGAAAAAAATATTTTTGGAGCCATTTGCTTCAAGTGCTGCCGTTCTTACTGAAGATGAAAAAACAGTTGGCGTGGCATTGATAGACATTGGAGGTGGAACTACAGACATAGCTGTTTATTGTGATGGAGTTATACAACACACTGCAGTAATTCCCTTCGGCGGACAGTGCGTTACAGACGACATACGTAAAGAGTTTGCAATATTAGAGCATCAAGCCGAAAAAATGAAAGTGAATTACGGTTACGCAATTGCAAACGACAAGTCACTTTTAAACAAAAGAGTAACAATACCTGGCATTGGTGACCGCCCGGCCAGAGAGTTTGAGTTCTACCATATTGCAGGAATAATTGAAGCAAGAATGAGCGAAATTATTGAGCTTATTCGTTTTGAATTAGAATCAACCGGACTGTTAGATAGATTAGGTGCCGGAATAGTATTGACTGGTGGCGGTTCAATGATAAAGAACCTTAGTCAGTTAATGGCGTTCTATCTTGGAAAAGAGGTACGAGTTACAGCTCCCAGGGTTCTAGCATCATCAGAAATAAACAAAAATATCAACTCACCTGTTTACTCAACAAGCATTGGACTAATACTTAATGGGTACGAAGACAAGTTGTTTAATAAAACCGAGGATGAAGATTTCTCAACAGAAGATTCATCTGAAAACGAATCAAGAAAAAGGGATTCTTCTATATTTAACATTGACAAACTAACCTCTATATTTTCAAAATTTAAGGGGATAAGTTTCGATGTGCCAGACCATGAAATGAACACAAAAACGGAATAACAACCATGAGTGAAACAATAATGAAATTCGATTTACCAACAAAAAAATCATCAATAATTAAAGTGATAGGTGTTGGAGGTGGAGGTGGGAATGCGGTAACCCATATGTTTCGTGAAGGGATTACCAATGTTGATTTTGTAATTTGTAACACCGATGCACAGGCATTAAATTCGAGTCCTGTTCCGGTAAAAATCCACTTAGGTCCCACTATTACAGGAGGATGCGGAGCTGGGAACAGACCCGAACGAGGAAAACAAGCAGCTATTGAAAGCCTTGACCAAATAACCGAACTCCTCAGCCACAATACCAAAATGGTGTTTATTACCGCAGGTATGGGGGGCGGAACAGGAACAGGAGCTGCTCCTATAATTGCACAAGAAGCAAAAAATTTAGGGATACTTACAGTAGGAATTGTAAGTATTCCATTCCTTTTTGAAGGCAAAAGACGACTAAAACAAGCTATTGAAGGACTTGAAGAAATGAGAGAAAACGTTGATGCTCTGCTAGTTATCAGCAACGAAAAAATCCGGGAGATTCATGGCGACTTAGAATATACAACAGCTTTTGCCAAAGCAGACAATATACTAACAACGGCTGCTAAAGGTATTGCCGAGATTATTACGGTGCCAGGATTAGTAAATGTCGATTTTGAAGATGTTTACACCGTAATGAATAACTCTGGAGTTGCGCTTATGGGTTCTGCTACTGCGAAGGGGGAGAACAGAGCTATAGATGCAATCCAAGAGGCCCTTACATCGCCACTGCTAAACAATAACGATATAAACGGAGCTAAAGATATCCTGTTAAATATTACCAGTGGCAAAAACGGTATAACTCTTGACGAAATGACAACTATTACCGATTACCTTCAAGATGCAGCAGGTCAAGAAGCAGATATGATTTGGGGCGCAAACACCGACGAATCTTTAGACGACGAGATAGTTGTAACAGTTATTGCCACAGGATTTAACGCTGAGGCTATACCCGAACTGCACGGGGCTAGCAAACCTAAAGTAATAAAACACGACCTAAATGCAAGCAAACCCACAGTAGTTGAAAACTATAGTTTTTCAGAAACAATTACTCCCACACAACCCATTGTTCCTAATGAACTAAATCATAGCATAACTACCGGCGAAACAACAGATAACAGTCTTTTTGACTCACAAAAACAATTTACTAACATAGATTATCTAAAAAACGTTCGCAACATCGATGAAATAGAGAAAATACCAGCTATCAAAAGAAGAAAGATAATGTTTGATGAAAATACCACGTTGGTAAATGACGAGGAGATTAGCCGCTTTTCACTAACAGAAGAAGATGGCAATATTAAACTGAGAAAAAACAACTCGTACTTAGATGAAAACGTTGACTAACATAAGGCAAAAGGTGCAAGGAACAAGGTACAAGTAGTTTTACTTTATAAACAATTAACTGAATACATAATGAGTTTTGAAGAAAAAATAAACAACCTGATAAAAGAGGCGATGAAAGCCAAAGAGCGTGAACGACTTGAGGCTTTGCGCGCCATTAAATCAGCTATCTTGCTTGAACGAACAAAAGAGGGAGCAACAGGAGAGCTATCCGAAGAGGATTTTTTGAAAATGATATCCAAAATGGTTAAACAACGAGACGACTCGGCTGAAATATACAGGCAACAAAACAGACCCGAACTTGCTGAAAAAGAGGAGTTCGAAGCATCGGTCATACGCGAGTTTTTGCCAAAACAGCTTACTGTTCAGGAAGTTGAAAAACATATTAAAGCCATAATAGCAAAAACAGGTGCCCAAAGCATGAAAGATATGGGCAAAGTAATGGCACAAGCCACCGCCGAACTGGCTGGCAAAGCCGAGTCGAAAACTATTGCGGAGATTACGAAGAGGATTTTGTCGGGGAACTAAATAGAGCGAGAATAAATTATTTAGGGGTATTCTTTAAGTTTTTACTTAATGGATGTCCCTAAATGTTATAATCCACATATTCAGAGTAGTTTAACAGCAAAAATTATAAAATATTACTGTTTTTCACTTACACAAAATATTGTATAATCCCTTTACTCAATACTTAACCGTTTTTATTTCTCCAAAACCTGACGAACTATTTTTGCAATATATTTCCCGAGAATATCAAACTCAATATTTACGATAGTGCCGGGCTTATATGTATGAAATATAGTATTTTCGTATGTGTAAGGAATTATTGCTACCTGAAACGAATTGTCGCGACTGTTAACAACAGTTAAACTAACCCCATCGACAGAAATTGAGCCTTTCTCTACGGTTACGTGGTCGGGGTTTTTAAAATCATACTCAAAAGTGTAATACCAGCTTCCGTCAGCCTCCTCAACTTTTTTACATACAGCAGTTTGATCAACATGACCTTGAACAACATGACCGTCGAAACGACCATTTGCACTTACAGAACGCTCTAAGTTTACAAGTGAGCCCACTTGTAGCTGTCCCAAACTACTTTTGTCCAAAGTCTCTTTAATAGCCGTTACTGTATAGCTATCGGCAGTTTTACGAACAACCGTAAGACAAACACCATTGTGTGAAACACTTTGGTCAACTTTCAACTCATTAACAAACGAACATGTGATTGTGATATCAATATTTTCCTGTTTTTTTTCAATGGAAACAACTTTCCCCATTGCTTCTACTATTCCTGAAAACATATGCTTATAGATTTTTTTGATGATTAAATTTTAGTACAAAACTAAAGAAACTTACAGATATAAAAAAAGCAACAATCAATAAAGAATGCTGCTTTTGGGTGGAAGATGGGATTCGAACCCACGACCTACGGAACCACAATCCGCCGCTCTAACCAACTGAGCTACATCCACCATTTTTTGTGGGTGCAAATATAAAACCTTTATTGTTATTTTGCAAAAAAATATTGCATTTAACACTTGAATCTGTGGCAACGAAAAAAATATTTTTTCTTTTGCTAAGACCAGGATAAATCGAAAACAACATTGTATCTTGCAGAGTTATTAAATATCAACAATTGAAAATATTGTTTAGAAAATTAACTAAAAATAGAAGCTTTTCCCTTCAGTTTTTTCTTATGGGGCGTTTTGCGGGCACTTTGCTTGTCTCAATATTGCTTGCAAAATCGTATTTATGGATGCAAAACCCCTTAGATATAAAAGAGATAGGACAATATGAGTTGTTTGTTTTTATTGCGGGTTTTATAAACTTCTTTTGGGTTAACGCTTTAGTTCGAGGACTGTTAGGTTTTGTTGACACAGATAACCTCCAAAGCCTTAACAACAAATTGGCACAGGCTTTCTATCTTTTTGGCGCGCTCTCCTTAGTTTTTGGATTGCTGTTTGCGTTTGGGCAATATTTCTTTAATATTTTCAACAACGTAGGAGTTGTTATATTATCAGGCGCAGTGGTCTATTCCCTATTTTGGACTCCTTCAATGCTGTTGGAATATACTTTTGTTTTAAGAAAACAGACATTGCCTTTATATTTAAGTGGTATTATAACACCGCTTTTTTTCCTAATATTCAGCATAGCAGGTGCATATACAACTCAATCTGTTGATGGTGTAATATTTGGAACGGTATTATTCGCCTTATTGCGGTTTATTTCAACCTCGGCTATTGTTTTCCGCAGTGGAGTTCCTAAAATTGATTTACAGTGGATAAAAAAGTTTTTACTTTTTTCTGCACCGCTTGTCTTGTCGGCTGTTATTGCAGAATCTAGTATTTATATCGATGGCATTATAGTAAACTCACTATTCGACGAGCGAACATTTGCCATATTCAGATACGGCGCACGCGAATTACCGCTAAATTCAATACTAGCCTTGGGTTTAAGTAACGCTATGATACCTATGTTTAGCTCAACAACCAACCCTGACGTTGAATTGAGTGAACTGAAAAACAAAACCCGAAGGCTTTTGATACTGCTTGTTCCCATATCGATACTATTTTTAATTTTTAGCGATTGGCTTTTTGCAAATATTTTTAATGAGGCTTTCAAACAGTCAGCTATTATTTTTGACGTTTACCTACTATTAGTTATACCCAGATTGCTACTGCCCCAAACAATTATTGTGGGTTTCAAGCGCAACAATTTGCTTGTTTGGGTTTCAATTGTTGAGATTATTACTAACGTTGCTTTAAGTATTTGGTGGGGAATAATTTGGGGAATACTTGGAGTTGCCCTCGCTACGTTAGTTGCTTATATTGTTGAGAAAATAACTATGATATACCTTACCAACAAACATATAGATATAAAACCATCGAAATATATTCCAGTAAAAACTTTTACTCTTCTTTCTATTGCAATTACTTCTGTTTTCCTCGCAAAATATTTTTTATTTTAGAGTAATTACAATGTTGTCTTAATTTACATGGAAATTTTAAATTATTGATAATCAACACTATTTGTGCGACTTTAGTATAGAACCTATTTTCAGTATTTAATCAAATAAAAAAGTCCGTTAATGCTAACATCTTACTTATTAGCCAACTATAATAGCGAAGAATGTTTGCTTTCTTAAAAAATGTTGTATATTCGCATACTAATCCCAAATACCCGAAAAATGCCTTATCGCAGATTACCAAACACAGACATAGCACGATTACGCGCTTTGAACGCTGCACTAAAGATGGGAAGCACTCTGTTTCACACCGATTTAGCCATATCACAATCACTATTGCTAAAACTGCGTGCTTTTTTACCCTTATTCAAACAAACTGTCGATCATCAGCGAGAAGCTTTTAGACGACAGACACAGAACAGTAAGACTTATCTTGATATTCAAAAACGCGCCCGACTCTACATCTCACATTTCATTCAAGTTTTGAATTTAGCCATAGTACGCGGAGAACTTAAACCAGAAACAAGAAAGTATTATGGATTGAAAGTAAACCAAAAAACAGTCCCCGACCTAAATACGGAAGCAGAAATTATTGAATGGGGAGAAAAATTAATTAAAGGTGAAGCCGAACGATTGGCTACTGGAGTAGCACCAATAACAAACCCCACAATTGCATTGGTAAAAGTGCGTTATGAAGATTATATTCGAACCCATAGAAACCAAAAAAGCCTACAAGATATTTATGCCAAAGCAACTCTAAAGGTTGCCGAAATGCGCAAAGAAGCTGACGAATTAATCGTAGAGATATGGAACCAAGTTGAGGCATTTTTTGGAGAATTGCCACCTAAGCAGATGCGCGAAAAAGCAAAAACATACGGTGTTGTTTACGTCTATCGAAAAGGTGAGCTTGAGGCAGAAGCCGAAGAGGAGGCAAAAAACAGTAACGATTTGGTTAATGAGACGAGCGTTCTTTAAGCATTGTTTTTAACACGTAAAAAAGCAATATCGCTGAAACTATAGAGACAATCCACTGATAACCCCCTAACGTAGCATTTGCCAATTCTTCAAATTTATGCTCGGGGATAAATTGGCGAAATAATATACTCGAGAGATTATTTATAAAGTGTAGAATCATTGGTAACCACAATTTCCCAGTTGCGCTAAATGCTACACCTAATAAAATCCCCAACAAAACTCTCGGCAGAAAAGAGTAAAACTCAAAGTGAAAAACCGAAAAAACTATTGAAGTAATAACTATTGGTGTCCAAATGTTATTGAACATTTTAGAGATAAGTTGTTGCAACAAACCCCGAAAAAACAGCTCCTCAAATATCGCAGGAAGCAACCCGACAAGCACAATAAGCATAAAGAGATGAAAACCACCCCGATACTTCATAAACTCGTTAATAAACTGCTCCGACTGGTGTTGAATAGTCTTTAACGTCTGTTCAATACCCGACATAAATTCCGGAAACTGTACCGCTTTGTTTATTTCCCACAAAGCATTTACAGGGAAATAGCATAAAACCCATGCAACAAAGCCAAGCACTAATATTTTTAAAAATCCCTTTTGGGGATAGATACTTATCTCAAATCTCTTGTTAAAGGATTGGAATAACAAAACAGGCAACCCAAAAATCGTAATGGTTTGAATTGCAACTTGAACATAGTTAGACCATTGATTATCAGCACTTAGTCCGGCAGGAAAAATCTTTTCAGCAAGAAATATCAACAGAGAGGCAACCAAAGTGCTTATAAGTACATAGGCAAATAGTGCGATTATTGACTTGAAGTTTGATAGTGAACTTTTCATACAATTATCAATTTAAGTTAATTTTTATCAGACCTTTTTATATAATCTAACACAGAATCAATGCTTTGAGGATTATATCCAAATACTTCTCGTGCTTTCTGACTTGAAAAACGTGTAATCGGTGGACGAGTTCCCACTTGGGACAACTCTGCTGAACTTACCGGAGTAATTAATCCCTTATCTAAACCAAATGTTTCTGCAATTTTTACCGCAAACTCATAAACTGAAACAAAATCGACTCCTCCGGCGTGGAAAACTCCTGTTTCAGTAGAAAAAACTGTTTTAACAATAAATTTCGCTAAATCCAAAACAAATACAGGAGTTCGATATTGGTCTGACACTATTCTCAGAGGTTTACCCTCTTTCGAGTTCTTCGCAATCATGGTAACAATATTGTAAGCGCCTTGTTGTAAGGGTATTCCGTAAACCAATACAGGTCTTATAATTAAATGGTTAGCGCAATTTTCCACAACCTTTTGCTCAGCTGCTACTTTTGTCTCTCCATAAAAGCTTACAGGATTAGTGGCAGACTCTTCGGTCTCGAATTGATTTTGTCCACTAAAAACAAAATCAGAGCTAAGAAAAACCATTCGAGCACCGATTTTTGATGCCGTTTTCGCAATTTTTTCGGTAGCTTCAACATTTACTTTCCAAGCCTCTTGACGATTCTCTTCGCAATAATCCACTCGCGATATTGCAGCCGAATGGACAATTACATCGGGTTTAGCTTGAGCAATGACGTTTTCAAACCCGTCGGTCAGAAAATCAACCTTAATCCTTTTGGCATACAAACTGTTAAGCCTCTTATCGCCTCTAACACAACCCACAAGCTCCACATCTCTATAATTATCAAGCTCTTGACAAATATAGCTTCCTATAAAACCTGTTACGCCTGTTACTAAAACCCTCATCAGAGTTAAAAGTTTATAAAGTTAAAAGTTTGTAAAGTACAGACACAATGCAATTGTGTCTGTACAAAAAGTTTATAAAGTCAAAAAAATAAGAACACATATTAATTTAGCTGAAAAACAATTAAAAATCAGTAACCCTATTTTAATTGTTCATTGCTCATTGTTCATTGCTAATTGCTTTAAGTTGATTTTCAATTGCCTCAATTTTCGCCTCTGCATCAGCCTGTTTTTTTCGCTCAGCTTCGACAACCTTTTCTGGTGCTGAATTAACAAATTTTTCATTGCCCAATTTTTTCATTACTGAGGTTAGAAATCCCTTTGTATAATCCAACTCTGCCTGAAGTTTTTTTATCTCCTCGTCTTTGTCAATCAATCCAGAGAGGTTAACAAAAAGCTCGTGTGTGCGAACCATCTGGACAACAGCTCCTTCGGGTTTCTCGTTTATCAAGCCAAAATTCTCAATATTTGTAAGTTTTTCGACTATTGCGCCGTATTCGAGTTTAAAATTGTCGTCCCCCGATTTCAACGATGCCGAAATAGCCTGTTTAAAAGGGATATTTTTTTCGGTGCGTATAGTTCTGATTGCACTTATAATTTCGCAATGTATATCAAACAAATCAATTTTGGAATCATCATAAGTTTGACACTTAGGCATTTCGCTTATCATTATTGACTCTCCGGCTTTGCGTTGTTCAAGATTTTGCCAAATTTCTTCGGTAATAAATGGCATAAACGGGTGCAACAAGCGTAACATTTTATCGAAAAATCCGACAGTTGCACTATATGTTATACTGTCCATTGGGGTTCCGAAAGCAGGTTTGACAATCTCAAGATACCAGCTTGCAAAATCATCCCAAAATAGTTTATAAACTGTCATCAGAGCCTCGTTGATACGGTAATTATTGAAATGGTCATCAATTTGAGATATTGCAAGATTCAATTTGTTGTTAAACCAATCAATGCCTTGTTTTGCCGAAAGTGGCTGATTTGCAGCATTATCGACATTCCACGATTTTACAAGTCGAAAGGCATTCCAAATTTTGTTTCCAAAATTTCTTCCCTGTTCGGGTAGCGAATCATCGTAAAGCAAATCGTTTCCGGCAGGTGAACAGAGTAACATGCCAACTCTCACTCCGTCAGCACCATAGATTTTCATTAACTCAATGGGGTCGGGCGAATTGCCAAGCGATTTTGACATTTTACGTCTCAGATGGTCGCGCACTATCCCTGTGTAATAGACACTCGAAAAGGGTATCTCTTTTCGATACTTCAATCCCGCCATAATCATTCGGGCAACCCAGAAAAACATAATCTCGGGAGCGGTAACTAAATCATTTGTAGGATAGTAGTATTTGATATCGGGATTATCGGGATTATTAATTCCATCAAAAACCGTCATGGGCCACAACCACGATGAAAACCAAGTATCAAGGCAGTCATCGTCTTGACGTAAGTCTTTGATTGTAAGACTATTGTTTCCCGTTTTCTCTTTTGCTAACACAAGTGCCTCTTCAATCGTCAGAGCCACAACATAATCTTTACCATCAGGCAAGTAATAAGCGGGAATACGTTGCCCCCACCACAACTGACGGCTAACACACCAATCCTGAATATTTTCCATCCAATACTTGTATGTGTTCTTGAATTTTGAAGGATAAAATTTAACCCTGTCGCTCATAACTGCTTCAAGTGCGGGTTCGGCTAAGTCTTTCATTCGCAAAAACCACTGCAAAGAGAGTTTGGGTTCAATAACAGCATCCGTGCGTTCCGAAAAACCGACCTTATTTATATAATTCTCTGTTTTTACCAAATTTCCAGCTTTCTCCAAATCGGCAACTATCTCATTTCTAACATCAAAGCGATCTTTTCCGATATAGAGAATTGCTTTTTCGTTCAGAGTTCCGTTCGGATTGAATATATCTATAAAATCGAGCTCGTGTCGCTTTCCTATTTCATAGTCGTTGATATCGTGAGCAGGAGTGATTTTCAAGGCTCCTGTTCCAAACTCCATATCAACATACTCATCTTCAATAACTTTCACTGCTCTGTTTATTAGCGGAACAAGCACCTCCTTGCCAACAAGATTTTTAAATCTGCTGTCATTAGGGTTAACACAAACGGCTGTATCTCCCAAAATTGTTTCAGGGCGAGTTGTGGCAATGGTTATATATTGTGTTGGGTCATCCTTTACAAAATAACGCAGATAGTAAAGTTTCGATTCAACTTCGCGATGAACAACCTCCTCATCGCTAACTGCGGTCAGTGCTTGCGGATCCCAGTTTACCATTCTTACGCCACGATAGATAAGTCCTTTGTTATATAAATCTACAAAAACCTTTAAAACGCTCTGCGACAAAGGCTCGTCCATAGTAAATTTTGTTCTTCGCCAATCGCACGAAGCTCCCAATTTCTTTAACTGTTCGAGAATAATTCCGCCATGTTTCTCTTTCCACTCCCAAGCGTGCTCGAGGAACTGTTCGCGTGTGAGTGATGATTTTTCAATCCCCTCATTTTTAAGTTTTTCCACAACTTTTGCTTCGGTGGCAATAGATGCATGGTCAGTTCCCGGAACCCAACATGCGTTTTTCCCTTGCATCCGTGCACGACGCACCAAAATATCTTGAATAGTATTATTCAGCATGTGTCCCATATGCAACACACCTGTCACGTTTGGTGGCGGAATAACAATGCAATACGGTTCACGATTATCGGGTTCTGAATTAAAAAAGCCATTGTCAAGCCAATATTTATACCATTTGTCTTCGGTTTCGGCAGGATTATACCTTGATGATATTTCGGTCATAATTATATGTTGTTACGATAAAAAAATAGTTGACAAAGATAGTGATTTTAGTTTATTGATATTTTGCGAAAAAGGGTTTACTGCCACATTTTCAGACTAAACTATAAGTTTTCTAATTTCTTACAACAATTGTCAACCAAATGATTATTCTGTAGTGGCATATCGCCCCACTCTTGTTTGATATGGTTTAAGATTTCGACAACCTCATCATACGTTGGGGCTGTAACTAACTTCAGTCTTGTCTCTTTAAAGTTCGGAAGTCCTTTAAAATAGTTGCTAAAATGCTGACGCATCTCCAAAACTCCGTATTTTTCGCCTTTATTCTCAATGCTTTTCAAAAGGTGCATATGAGTTAGTTCAACCCTTTCGGTTACAGTTAGTGGAGGCAGATGTTCCCCTGTGTCTAAATAGTGTCTTATCTCCTTAAATATCCACGGTTTGCCGATAGCTCCGCGCCCAATCATTACTCCATCGACACCATATTTATCGAAAGCATTTTTAGCATCTTCAGAACTTTTTATATCGCCATTTCCGATAATAGGTATCTTTATGCGAGGATTATTTTTTACTCTGCCAATCGGTTCCCAATCAGCAACACCCCTGTAAAACTGCGACCTTGTTCTTCCGTGAATGGCGAGCATTGCTATACCAACGTCTTGAAGTTTCTCTGCCAATTCTTCGATAATTATTGAGTTCTCGTCCCAGCCAAGTCGAGTTTTTACGGTAACAGGTAGCTTAACGGCTTTAACTATCGAGCTTGCGATTTCAACCATTAGCTCGGGTGTGCGCAACATACCTGCGCCTGACCCTTTTGTTGCAATTTTTTTTACAGGACAACCAAAGTTAATATCTATAAAATCAGGGTTATATGACTCTGCAACCTTTGCCGCCTCGACCATTGAGTCGTGATTGTTCCCAAAAATTTGAACAGCCATTGGTCGCTCGTAATCGAACATAACAAGTTTTTCGGTTGACTTTTTAATTGAGCGTATCAGTGCCTCGGATGCAACAAACTCGGAACACATTACATCAACCCCAAAATGTTTACATATATACCTGAAAGTAATATCTGTAACATCTTCCATTGGTGCTAAAAAAAGCGGCTTGTCGCGTAACTCGATATTTCCTATTTTAACCATTCAAAAAGTTTACAATATCTTGATTTTAAACTAAGTATAAATATTATAATTTAAACAATAGTGTCTTTAAATAATTCTATGTTTGGGCTGAAGCCCAATTTTGTGTGCCTATAACCTCTCCACGACTTAAAAGTCGTGGCAATTGATATAAGTCTTTTAATTATTAATTCAGTTTTGTTGTCTCTCGATTTCCGACTTCTAACTTTTAATTTCTAATTTCCAATTTCCAACAGCTCCCATACAGCCAAAATAGCAAAAAGAACAGAAGCCAGACCGTTCAAATTAAAAAATGCAAAATCAACTCGACTTAAATCATCGGCTTTCACAATTATATGCTGATAGATTAATAATCCACAAAAAACAGATACCGCCAACACATACTTATAACCAAAGCCACCAACAAAGATAGTTGCAATAATGAAAGCTGCTGACATACAATGAGTTAACCGTGAAATACATAATGCTCGTTCTACCCCAAAATGAGCGGGTATCGAAAAAAGTCTGTTTTGACGGTCAAACTCCTCATCTTGAACAGAATAGATAATATCAAAACCACTTACCCAAGCCCAAACAGCAAAACTTAAAAGTATCGGCAAAATTCTAAATTCGCCCGAAACAGCCAAAAATGCGCCTATTGGTGCCAATCCCAATCCTATACCTAAAATGTAGTGGCTGATAAATGTAAAACGCTTAGTAAAACTATATCCCAAAACAACAAGTAAAACTATTGGGCTTAAATAGAAACACAATCTGTTGATAAACCAAGTAACAACAATGAATGCAACAGAATTGATTATAACAAAAATCAGTGCATTCGATGGTTTTATAACTCCTTTTGGTATTTCACGACTTGATGTGCGCTCGTTTTCTTTATCAATACGTTTGTCAACGTAGCGATTAAATGCCATAGCAGCATTGCGGACAAAAACCATACACAGTAAAACATAAATGAGCGTTTTTATATCGAAACCATAATTATAATAGTTGGTTGCCATGAAAAAACCCACTATTGCAAAAGGCATAGCAAACAACGTGTGGCTAAATTTTACCAACGACAAATAGAGTTTTATTTTACCCATTTTAAAAATAGTACAAGTGCACAAATTTAGCAAAAAACCTTGTGTTTCCGAGATTATTATAGTATCATCGTATTGTTTACGTTACAACAATTAAAAAATCCCGTAGGGATTATGGGTTACATAAAACAAATGACAAAAGCCGAAAAAAAACAATATTAATTAAGAATTGTAATAATTATCTCTTTTATTAATTTCGACTATCTTTACAAATAATTTAGGCTTTTAAATTCAATATAAACATGGATCAAAATAAGATTAAAGAGCTGGTTGAAGATATTATTCCACAGGTTGAGTCATGGTATAAGTGGTTACATCAAAACCCTGAGCTATCTGGAAAAGAGTTTAAAACAAATCATTTTATTGTTGATAAGCTAAATAAATTAACACATAAGGGCATTAGAAATATTGCCGGTACAGGCATTGTTTGCGAAATTCAAGGAAAAGAGCCCGGCAAACATATTGCTTTCAGAGCCGAACTCGATGCACTCCCCATTGAAGAGAAGACCAAAGTAGAATATAAAAGTAAAAACAAAGGCGTTATGCATGCCTGCGGACACGATTTTCACATGGCTGCTCTGCTTGGAATTGCTACAATTGTCAGTGAAAACATAAATTCATTAAAAGGTAAAGTTACATTTATTTTTCAGCCTTCGGAAGAATCTCTTCCTGGTGGAGCTTTACAAATGATAGAACGAGGATTATTTGCCTCCAAAAAACCCGATTTAATTATAGGACAACACGTTTTGCCCGACCTGCCAACAGGATACGTAGGATTTCGTTCGGGAGCATATATGGCTTCAGGAGACGAAATTGAAATTACGATTGAGGGAAAGGGTGGTCACGGAGCACTGCCACACCTTGCAAACGATGTTGTGTTGGCTTTGTCACAAACAATTGTGTCGTTGCAACAAATAAAATCAAGATTTGTAAATCAAACAGAACCTTTTGTTCTAAGCTTTGGGAAAATTGAAGCTAACGGCGCCACAAACATATTGCCAGAAACAGCAACTGCGCATGGCACAATGCGAACATTAAACGAAACGTGGCGCGAAGCTGCCAAAGAACAGATAATCAATATAGTCGAAAAAACAAGTCAAGTGTTTGGCTGCAAAGGTAGCGTTAATATCCGTGACGGTTATCCTGTTTTGATTAACGACAAGCACGAAACCGAACAATTAAAACAACTTGCCATAAACATTCTTGGTGAAGAAAAGGTTGTTGATTTACCAATTAGAATGACAACTGATGACTTCTCTCGTTTTGCTCAATTGATTCCTGCTGTTTATTATAGGATTGGCGTAACAAACAAAAACAAGAAAGATGTTGGTTTACACTCCCCTACATTTTTACCTGATATTTCAGCTCTTAAAACAGCAATGTTGCTACCATTAACAGTTATTTTTCAATAGAAAGCATCTTTGCAGAACTCACATTAATTATGGTCACTTGTATAAAAGTAAAAAGTACCCTGCTTTTACAACAGCAGAGTACTTTTACCACAAAAATTATGAAAACTTAAAAAACTTATCTTTAAAGCTACTGCTTAATCAATTTTTTTGTTTCTATTATTTTTCCGTTATCAGTTAATTGAACCATATAAATTCCCGATTTTATAAAACTTAAATCTAATAGTTCTTGATCACTATTAAGCTGCTGCGAGAACATAAGCTGACCAATAGCGTTAAATACTTTTACCGTTTTACCGTATCCTCCTGTAATATTTAGCTCACCATTTGTTGGGTTTGGATAAATTTTCATGTGAACTTTATCAGCTTCTTTGATAGAAGTAAAATAATCGGCAACAACAACAATACGAGTAGAATCACTTGGATTATTACTATCAAAGGCTGTCATTGCTATTCTTGCAATACCTTCTTCTGCAGTTTCTGAAAAAATTTCAACACCTAAATTTTCTTCTGAAAACTCACCAGGTTGAATCGTTACAAATCCGGGGCTCTCATTAATGTGTGGAGGTAAACAAGCACCAGCCCAACAAAACGAGATCTCTATTTCTCCAAATGTTTCTAAAACTTGTTTGCGGAACTTGACCTCAACAGGATTTTCACTTACGTTTTTCACCTTCAGGTATGTAGCCAAAAAGTCTCCTGCATTTCCTTTTACAACATAATTCTGACCTGCTGGAATAATATTTCCATCTAAGTCATATATTTCAATACTTTGAGCACCGAGAAAGAATGATGCCAAAACAAAAATTACAAATAGTAGTTGTTTTTTCATAAGCTTATGTTTTTTAGTTAGTATTATGGCTGCAAAATTCGTGCCTTATATATTGATTTTTATTACTCAATATTTTTGTAATTTGTTTGTAAAACCTCATCATCTATGTTAGTAACAAAAACAACGACAGAAAGTTTATTTACCCTCCATTCCCCGTCAATAGACACAGAATATGTAGTATCAAACTCATTTTGGTCATTAAAAACAAAATTGTTTCCTAAATGACTTGTTGTAAATCCGTGTCTTAACATATGATTATGAACGTAATCGTCTACCGTTTCACCTCCCGGAAAACGTTGTGCTCCTACAACTGAATCTTCAACTAATAAAGTAAATACTTTTAAATCGTTTAACGCAATTTCAGGTTTAGTGTTTTTTATTTTTATATTTGTCTTGATATCACTACTAACAACACTGTTTTCAATTTCTATTGAAAGGCTTGTTGATACCTTTAACGACTCTTCTACCTGTCCTGCCCAATCTGTTGCTGAACTTTGGTTAGATGATAACAAAGATGATACTATACCGGCAGGGTAACCATTGGGAATAATATGATCATGCAAAGCGGTACCAAAATTGGTTCTATAATCGTATGGCAATGATGCAGTAGGTATTGCAAACTTCCCTGCATGAATTGCGATTGGCAACAACTTATCTCCATAAGCATCTTTTAATAAGTTAATTTGAGCGTGTGCCTCCGGGCAGCTTGTACATAGAAAGCCTGTAAATTCAATTAAAAGCACTCTTTTCGTAACATCAGTAGAAACCGTATCACCATGACCGCCACCACCAACCGCTTCATATGGATTTCCTTCTATTATATCACACGAATGCAATATAAATGTTGCAAAAGCAACTGCTAATATCAAATATATTGTCCTCATAATCTCTCTTTTTAAAATGTACTTGATATAGAAAAATTAAATCCCGTTGATGCAGGTACAACTCTACAAACTCCTCCAACACATATTACACCCATACTCTGCCTTCCATATCCTATTTGAATTCTGTTTGAACCCCTTGTGTAACCCCCACGTACCATAAAGTAGTGCAACTGTTTATCAACTTCTGGATTACCATAATTGTATTGATCAATAAGTGCGATGAACCAATTAGGCGAGATGGTATATTCCAATGTTCCTGCCAACCAACTTCCGTTTTCCTGTTTTGTTTCAAGATACTGTAATTCAGCTCGTAGAGTGTGTTTTGGACGTATACGGTATGACAGGTCTCCAACAAAAATAAACGCCTCTATCATACCATCTTTTCCTTCTAAAACTTGTTTATTATAGGCTGTATATTGCGCTGTAAAAATACCAGATAGTTTGCTTGTTAGTCTCTTTTGCACCTCTAGGCACAAATCTTCATAGTACCTCTCCTCCCCAACGCTTAGAAACTTGGTTTCATATCTGTTCCAGTGCGGTCGAAGTGAGTCAAACATTGGTAAATTAGTTGTGTCAATGCTGTTAACCCTGCTGTAACTTAATGTAACAAGTGTTCCATATTTACCACCTAATGGTGTATTTCTTTTAAAACGATAAAATATTTCTCCTTTTACACCGGCTTCGCCGTTTAGTGTTGTTGCATAGGGGTACATTGCCGCCATACTATAAGTATGATTTCTCGATATAGCCGGCAAGTAATTGATAAGCAAGTCATTCTGACGAGCGTTTCTGTCTGACCTAAAACTCATATTATTTAGCCACTTCCCTCCAACTATTAGTCCAAAGCTTCCTACTGTGTATGATAAATCAGTCATTATTGCTTGTCCAGGCTGATAGTTGTTTTGATTATCAGCAGAAGGGTCGTTAACTTTGTATGCATATTCAGATACCAATGTAAAACCCCCATTTTGAATATTTAAACGTGATGCAAACAGGGCAACATTTTCAGGTAACTTTAATAACGGATTTTTATCGGGTTGATATTTAGATACGAAGCTCCCACCAAGGGTTATTTGAGTCTTCATACTGTCAAGTTTAAAAGCTTCGTTTAGTTGAAACTCGCCATCTATTCCCCTGACAATACCGGGACCTTGACCAAAAAAGAGTCTCTGTTTTCCGACTAATCCCTTAAAATATATGCCATTATAAGGATTGTGTTTTACCAAAACTCCCTCAAAAGCATTATCTATACCTAAAGTTTTATCTTCATATGCGCGCAAAGCCATACCGCTTCCAAACTGCTCATAAAAGTTTCCTACAGTAAACTCTAATTCGTTATTTTTATAATTGAAAAATTTATACGGAATACCTGTCCCATCATAGTTTTTTGATATTCCTTGCATTGTGTTCAAATAAGCCTCGAAACGGATCCCTGCTGTAAGCTTTCCGTAATTGTATCTCAAATTACCGTAGGCATTAATTAGAACATCTTCCGGTGCCTCTTCTGCTCCTGTTAAACTATCTTTAACATAAGTTTGTCCATCAAGTTGAAAGTTTCCCGAGAACTGACCCCGTATTTCCTCATCTACTTGTGAAAAGCCTGAATATGATAACAATAGTGCAATAGCTATTGTCGGTAGTTTTATGCGCATTTCGATTCTGTTATTTAATTTAACAGTAGTTGCAAATAGCTATTTGATATTACAACCACAATAATAAAATGAAAAGAAGCTTACTAATTACTTTTTAAGCCCCTTTATTTTTTTGTATAGCTCTTCTTCGTCTCCTTCAACATATCCGCTATGCTGCCAAACAATATTACCTGAACCATCAATCAAAAATGTATGGGGAGGGTTTGCTACGTTCATTGCTCTTTTAAAGTCGCCATTTGGATCGCAATAAACCTCAAACTCCCATCCTTTAGCGTTAACAAAAGGAGCAACACGAGACATACTTCTGGTATCGTCAATTGAAATTGCGACTATTTTAACTCCCGTCTCTTCTTGCCAGTCAATATAATTATCGTGAAAAGCAGAAAGCTCCTTAATACAGGGTTTGCACCAAGTTGCCCAAAAACTTATAACAATTGGTTTCCCTTTATTTGTTATTATTGAAGAGGTATTGCAAGTTTTACCATTAATGGTTTTTAAATCTACTGATGGTATTTTTTGAGCTGATAGCGAAGTTGCAATTACAATCATTAAAATAGAAAATAGAATTTGTTTTTTCATTGTTTAATAATTTTATTGGTTTAAAGTTTAACGAAAAATAACGCTTAGATATTATTTACACAAATCTAATCCAAATTTTATTGTTTATTACATTACTTTAAAACAAAACGCCCCGTAATTGTCATAAAATGCGCTCAAGTGTAGTGTGACAATATCATAGCGGACCGGGGCATTTTGTTGGATAGCTGAGAAAAAATTCATGCAAGAATACCACCATTTTTTAATACTGTCAACTATTTTACCGCTACAAAACCACTACAACAACATATTATTAAGTCAATAAATTGCCACGTCAAATATTAAAACTTTAATGTTTTCAACATATTAAAGAATTGAAAACTCACTATAATTAATTCCATTGTAAAAAAAGCATCGGACCTATATTATCCAGAAACACAACTACTTGCTTAAAGTAAATTAAATTACACTTCAATGGAAAACATCATCACTGCAAAATATTAAAACAAAAGCTGTTAGAATGGCAAAATATCGAATAGGACAAAAAGTTCAGATAGCTTTTACAACTGTAAGCTGATAATTTTCTCCTCTCTAATAAAACTGTGTTACTAAATCTTGTCAATGAGCTTAAAACGCTTGTTAGATTGTTCTTAAATCTTATCTTTGTAAAAATTAAAAAAAAGCTATGACCGATACTGAACTGAGACTTCTAAAATCATTGTCGCAAAGGTATCCGACAATTCAAAAAGCAAGTACCGAAATTATTAATTTAAGTGCGATTTTAAACCTGCCAAAAGGCACAGAACACTTTATCTCCGATATTCATGGAGAATACGAAGCGTTCACACACATACTGAATAATGCATCGGGGGTTATAAAAAGAAAAATTAATGATGTGTTCAAAGATAGTTTGCGACAGTCGGAAAAATCACAATTGGCAACATTAATATATTATCCAAAAGAGAAACTCCGATATATCCTCAGAACCGAAGAGAACCCCAAAGAGTGGTATAAAATTACACTACACAGACTAATAGAAGTTTGTCGCAATGCCAGTGGAAAATATACTCGCTCTAAAGTTAGAAAAATGTTGCCCGCCGATTTTGCTTATGTTATCGAAGAGCTTTTGCACGAGCACGACTTAGATGTCAACAAATCAGAGTATTACAACTCTATTATAAATGCAATAATCGAAACCGGTAGAGCAGACGCGTTTATATACGAAATTTGTGTTCTAATAAGAAGACTTACAATAGACCGTTTGCATATTGTTGGGGATATTTATGACAGAGGTCCAAGTCCTGATGTTGTTATAGATACACTTATGCAGTATCAAGACGTTGATATACAATGGGGCAATCACGATGTTGTTTGGATGGGTGCTGCACTTGGCTCTAAGGCTTGTATAGCCTCTGTAATTAGAATGGCTGCCAGATACGACAACTTAGCGATAATTGAAGATAATTACGGAATAAATCTGTTGCCCTTAGCCACATTTGCAATAGAAACATACGGAAGTGAGGAGTGTCTCCCGTTTAAACCAAAAGTCCAAACCAACTACTCGGAATCACAAGAGATGCTTGTAAGGCGAATGCATAAAGCTATTAGCATTATTCAATTTAAACTTGACGGACAAATTATTGACAATAATCCATTATTTGATATGGAACATGTCAAACGCATGCATCGTATTGATAAAGAAAAAGGTACAGTTGAAATTGACGGTGAAATCTATCCACTAAAAGATACGAGTTTCCCAACATTAGATCCTAAAAATCCATATAAGCTGACTGAAGAAGAGACGACTGTGATAGATAGATTGCAAAGTGCGTTTTTGACATCAGAGAAGTTAAGAAAACACATACAGTATCTTTTCGATAAGGGAAGCATGTATCTGACATACAACTCCAATTTGCTTGTGCACGGATGTATTCCCTTAAATGAAGATGGCTCACTGAAAGAGGTTAAGGTTTTGGATAAAAAACTAAAAGGAAAAGCACTGTTCGATGAGCTTGAAAAAATCATGAGAAGAGCAATGGCTAATGCAAATCAAGGTTTGCCAAACTCATACGAACTTGATTACTTTTGGTATCTGTGGCAGGGACCCGACTCTCCTCTTTTCGGAAAAAGAAAAATGGCAACTTTTGAAATGTACCTTGTTGAAGATAAAAAAACTCACGAGGAAGAGAAAAATTCATATTTCAAACTACGAGACGACGAAACAGTTTGCAACAATATTTTAAAAGAATTTGGTCTTAACCCTGATGATAGCCATATTATTAATGGACACACGCCAGTTAAGTTTTCAAGAGGTGAAAACCCTGTTAAAGCCAACGGAAAGTTAATTGTAATTGACGGTGGAATGTCAAAAGCATATCAACCTGTTACAGGAATAGCTGGTTACACGCTGATATACAACTCTTATGGTTTGATATTGGTAGCTCATAAATCTTTTGAATCGAAAAAGAAAGCTATCGAAGAGGAGGTTGATATAAGCACCATGCAGACCATATTGAAACGTGTTACAAGCCGCAAACGTGTTGGCGATACAGATATTGGTATTGAGCTTCAAAAGCAGATTAAAGACTTAGAGTTCTTGTTAAAGGCTTATCGCGAGGGGATTATACGGGAGCAAAATGTGTAAGAAAGTATAGAACACGGATAACTCAGATGTAATGATTAAAAGGTGAAAGGAGAAAGGTACAAGGTAAAAGAAATTGACAATTACTTTCAACTTTTACTTTTTAATTTTTATCTATCTTCAATTTTATCTAATAGTTTTTGAGACTCCACATCTCCCAAATTTATTGCATTCTGAAGGTCTCGCTTTGCTTTCGGAATATCGTTTAGTTCGATAAAGGCGACAGCTCTGTTGTAATAGATGTCTCTCTTTTGACTGTTATTTGTAGATGTTTCTAAAGCCTTGGTTAAGTGCAAAATAGCTCCTATATAATCTTTCTTGAGCAGTAGAGCCGTGCCTATATTGTAATCGCTGTCGGCTGAAGTTTCGTTATCCAACACAACTTCTTTGTATTTGCGAGCAAAAAGAGAGATGTTGTCAATACCTGTTTTTTGAAGATAAGTTCTATTTATCTCTTTTAGTTTTTCAAAATCTCTGCCTCTATCGGTATGTTTTATAATGTTGATAGTGTTGTTGTTAGCGCGTATGCATGCCTGTTCGACTATTCCTCGGTTAAAAACTGTGTTGTCAACCATTAGCATGGAATCCATTGTGTTTTTTTCAACATTATTCATATCGAACAAGATGTTTACCAATGCTAAAGTTTTCTCGTCCTTTTCAAGAAAATAGTATGATTTTCTGCGGTTAAAAAATGTGTTTGAAATATAACGAAAATTCTCTCCCTCGGTTCTAATTGGGTTAACCATAAAGGAAAAATCAATGTTATATAAATCGGCTGGCGTGTAATAATTATTTGGAGTATTAATTTTCTTTTCTCTTATACCAAAGTCCTTTGAATTATGGTTAAAGTCGCTCCATTTTATTCTTTGATGTTCACTCCACGGCATGAGATTAAAATGTTCTTTATCTTCTATTTTAAACTCTTGGTTGATATCAAAATTTACGGTTGAGCCGTGCTTGACTAAATAATCAAAAGCACTTGCCGTTTTATCGCTTAGAGGAAGATTATAGTTTGTTTTCCAAAAAACGGAGTCAAATCCTACGGCAAGAATTCTTTCATAATCGTTTGATAAACAGGGATCGCTTGTGAAAACTGGGTCGATATAAGACGCTCCCTCGTGGAACAGCAAAAACAGAGCTTTTGTATTTATTTTCATCGTCTGCTCCGATGAGAAATAATCGATATCATAATTGACAGTTATATATTTAATGTGTTGCAAGTTTTGTGGATTGTAAACAATCTGAATGTCAATGTTTAATAGTTCTAATCTATGTTGTGGGTTTATTGGCGCGAAAACACTCTTTTGAGGTTTCTCGATTAACAGGGCAACTTTTACTATCTTTTTAGTAGCTATATCGAATGTCAAACTGCCGCTAAAAATATTTTTGTCTTTTGCCTTAAATGTATATATTATGTAACTATTTGTACCACCAGTTCTTGCAGTTATTATATAGTTCTTTTTGATTGAATTTAGGCTCATCTTTCCGGGCCACAAAGGTAAATATGTGTTGTCGTCGGTGCTGTACAGTTTGTAGTTTATCAGAATATCAGACGTATTTAAACTATAGAAATAAGAATTTGAATCGTGACCATATCTGCCCATTTTGAGATTTGCGTTTGCAATACCTGAATTATCAGTATATTCGCAATTATACAAACCCTCGATAATTTCGACTGGCAATATCCCATTAAAGCTACTTAACGAAAAGAATGTTTTACCAAAATATCCGCTTTTAGATTTTCGATAACTGTCAACGATTGAATAAAAGTTTTTGTAAATCAAATGCGGGTCTTTTTCGACAACTTTTACTTCGTCTAACATTATGCTTGTAGGCTTTAACTTGATAACGCTGATTTTGCTAAAATCCTGTATGGCAACAGTTTTGCTTTCAAATCCCATAAATGAGAAAATTACTGAGTCTCCAATGTATTTATTTTCAATAAATAAGGAGAAAAACCCCTCGTAAGATGAAATTGTTCCGTAACTTGTGTTTTTAATCTGTATAGAGACGAATGACAGGGCTTCTAAACTTTGTTCTGCAACAACTCTACCTTTAATAGTAAGTTGACTGAATGCCTTCATTTGAAAAAATGAAACGGCAAACAACGTTAGTGCAAATACCGAGATTCTCATATTATTAAAATTTGTTTTATGTTCGAGTTTTGGAACACGGATAACTCAGATGTAACGGATTTACACGTAGAGACGGTGCATACTCCGTCTCTACAACTATTTTAGTCCAATTATTTTCTTAATCTCGTTCAGTTTGTTAAGGGCTTCAAGTGGTGTGATATTGTTGATATCAAGGTTTTTAATTTCGTTACGGATTTGCATCAAAGTTGGATCGTCTAATTGAAAGATGCTCAACTGATAACCTTCGCGCTTGCTTCCTAAATCTTTTACTGGCTTGGTCAGTTTTTTTTCTCCTGCGCTACCCTCCAATTCTGAAAGAATTTGCTCAGCTCGTTTAACAATTGTAGGCGGCATTCCTGCCATTTTTGCAACGTGAATACCAAAACTATGCTCACTACCGCCTCTCACAAGCTTTCTTAAAAATATTATTTTGTTGTTTACCTCCCTAACCGAAACATTATAGTTTTTTATTCGTTTAAAGGTCGATTCCATTTCGTTAAGCTCGTGATAATGAGTTGCAAACATGGTTTTAGGTCTATGTTTTGTGTGCTCGTGCAAATACTCAACTATCGACCAAGCTATTGAGATACCGTCGTATGTACTGGTGCCACGTCCTAACTCATCGAAAAGGACTAAACTTCTCTCCGACAGATTGTTAAGAATGCTGGCGGCTTCGTTCATCTCAACCATAAATGTCGATTCTCCCAACGAAATATTGTCAGAAGCCCCCACACGAGTAAATATCTTATCAACGACACCTATTTTTGCCTCTTTTGCAGGAACATAGCAACCCACTTGTGCCATCAAAGTAATCAGCGCGGTTTGTCTTAAAAGCGCAGATTTACCCGACATGTTTGGACCGGTAATGATAATTATTTGCTGATCATCGTTGTTTATAAACACGTCATTAGCCACATATTCTTCGCCTAGTGGCATATGTGTCTCGATAACAGGATGTCGTCCTTGTTTAATATCTATATCCAAACTATCTGTTACTTCTGGGCGGCAATAATTATTTGATATGGCGACAGTCGCAAATGACTGCAGACAGTCGAGACGTGCAATTAAGTTTGCATTAAGCTGAATAGAAGCGACATAGTCTGTCAACGATACAATCAAGTCATTAAAAAGCTGCTTTTCTAACTCAATAATTTTCTCTTCTGCACCTAAGATTTGCTCCTCATACTCTTTAAGTTCGGGGGTTATGTATCTTTCAGCACTTACGAGGGTTTGTTTACGAATCCATTCTGACGGTACTTTATTTTTATGTGTATTCCTAACCTCAATATAATATCCAAAGACATTATTGAATGCTATTTTCAAACTTGGTATTCCTGTTTCGCTCGAATATTTCTCCTGCAACTGCGACAGATAGTCCTTTCCGGTGAAGGCTATGTTTCTCAATTTATCAAGCTCGGCATTTACGCCATGAGCAATAACATCTCCCTTTGTAAGATTTGGCGGTGGCGTAGGGTTTATCTCTTTCTCTATCCGTTCTATCATGATTTTACAGAGCTGTATCTGTTCGGCAATACGCTTCAATACAGGCTCGGAGGCTTTGCCTAGAAGCTCTTTTAGAGGTTCAAGCGCGGTTAATGATTCTCCCAAAGCAACCAGTTCGCGTGGATTT
The DNA here is from genome assembly GCA_012519055.1 of Bacteroidales bacterium. NCBI lineage: Bacteria > Pseudomonadati > Bacteroidota > Bacteroidia > Bacteroidales > Bacteroidales bacterium. The sequence continues at coordinate 31,079 of JAAYQU010000023.1, forward strand.
ATCCGCAAAACGGCAACCTTTGTTATCAGTCGCTCTAAATCTCCTACTTTTCTGATATAAGACTGTGCATCTTCCATCGAAGTCCTATTATCTAAGAACCATGAGACAACATTATGCCTGTCGTTGATTGTCTGAACCTGTTTTAATGGTAACGCAAACCAACGTTTAAACAAACGACTACCCATTGGAGTCAGGGTGTTATCAATAGTCTGAACAAGAGATTTTCCCTTTTCGTGAAGAGCCTCAAAAACCTCAAGGTTGCGAATAGTAAATTTATCTAACCATACAAACCTATCCTCATCAATGCGCGAAAGAGAAGTTATATTTCCTAAGTTTTTATGATGTGTTAGCTCGAGATAATGCAATATAACCCCAGCCGCGATAACCCCATGCTTAAAGTTTTCGATACCAAAACCCTTTAAAGATTGGGTTTCAAAACGCTTAGTCAATATATCGTATGCGGTATTATATTCATAAGCCCATTCGTCCATTCCAAAAGGAAACGCCTTAGTATCAAATAGCTCTTTGAATTTTGCTTTTTGATCTTTTTCGAATAAAATCTCTTTGGGATTAAAACTTTGCAAAAGTTTGTCGATATAATCGACTGTACCCTCTGCAACAAAAAACTCTCCTGTCGATAAATCTAAAAATGCTACGCTACTTAATTTATTGTCAAAATAGACCGAGGCAAGAAAGTTGTTCTCTCTGCCATTTAAAATATTTTCGTTTATGGTTGTTCCGGGGGTAACAAGCTCAGTAATACCACGTTTAACTATTGTTTTAGCTTGTTTGGGATCTTCAAGCTGTTCGCATATCGCTACTCTTTGTCCTGCTCTGACCAGTTTGGGCAGATACGTATCCAAAGCATGATAAGGAAAACCCGCCAACTCGACTGATGAAGCCGCACCATTTGCACGGCGTGTCAATGTTATTCCAAGTATCTCGGAGGTTTTTATAGCATCTTTTTCAAAGGTTTCATAAAAATCGCCAACACGAAACAGAAGAACAGCATCGGGATGCTTCTCTTTGATTTTATAATACTGTCTCATCAATGGCGTTTGAACGGCAGAACCTTTCATATGTCTATAATTTTTTCTTCTAAGATCATACGAAACTTACGTGCCAAGTTAGGTTGGCATGTTCGTTTCATACATTCATTATTTTCCCCAAATTTACTGTTTAGAATTCAGATTTCTCTAAAAAACGGCAAATGATTTTTAAAGAGTTATTCACAACGGTCCGCTTTAGTTCATTGCAGGCTCATCAGGGACGTGTAGCCATGGTTTAAATCGTTGTCCTAACGATTCAATACATTCGTCCCAAAGATCGCGTGGCGAATTAATTATTTTGTCAGCAGATAATTTTGAAACAACCCATTGTGAACGAGAGAGTTCGTCGTCTAACTGTCCTGGCTCCCAGCCACTATATCCAACAAAGAATTTTATTTGTGTTGTGTCAACCGAACCAGCTTTCATCAGCATTTGCATCTGTTCAAAATCCCCTCCCCAGTATAAGTTTGATTTTAGCTTCTTTGCCTCTCCAAATCTGTCGCCCAATGTGTGAATAAAATGTAGGGAGTTGAGTTCTACCGGACCACCCAAAGAGACATTATCGGGAATACTGGGAAATTTATCAAAAATTTCTTGCATTGGAAGGAAAAGTGGTTTGTTTAGAACAAAGCCAACTGTCCCTTTTCTATTATGTTCGACTATTAGGACAACCGATTTTTTAAAAAACATATCACGTCCCAAGGGTTCTGAAATAAGAATAGAACCTTTGCGAACCTTTGCTGAATCATCATTTACAATAAATATGTCGTCAAACTCTTCCATAGACATTGTTTGCAATAATAACAAAGAAACAAAAAAAATCTGTTTTCCCCTGTGTCAATGGTATAAAATTTCGTTAACAACGTGTTAAACTTGACTATCGGTTGTTTTTCTTTGACCATACATACTACCCACATACAACATTATTCCATAGATAATCTTGTCCCGTATTTATGAACAAGATCAAATAAACTGTTGTCATAACTTATATCTATATCAATTGTGCTTATGCTATTTATTATATATGAGTTTTTTCGTAACTTTGGATGGAAATTAATTTTAAAAAATAGAAAAATGAGAAAAAAAACAGTATGGATAATTGTGATTGTTTTAATCGCACTTATTGCAATTTCGCCCGTAATATCTTATAACGCAATGACTAAAAAAGAAGAAGCCGTAACAACGCAGTGGAGCAATGTTAAGAACGTTTATCAACGTAGGTTAGACCTGATTCCCAACCTTGTGAACACCGTTAAAGGCTATGCCGACTTTGAAAAAGAGACTCTAACGGGAGTTGTTGAGGCTCGCTCGAAAGCAACTCAAACAACAATTGATCCAACAAACCTGAGCGAGAGGAATATTGAGCAGTTTCAGTCTGTACAAAACGAGTTGAGTGGCGCATTATCTCGTTTAATGATTACAGTGGAACGTTATCCGGAATTGAAAGCAAGCCAAAATTTTCTTGAGTTGCAAGCGCAACTTGAAGGTACTGAAAACCGTATTGCCGTTGAGAGAAGAAAATTTAATGAGGCAGCACAAGATTTTAATTCATATATCAGACGTTTTCCTAAAAACATTTGGGCAAATCTTTTTGGTTTCGAGCGAAAAGCTTATTTTGAGGCTGATACAGGTGCAGAAAAGGCACCAACTGTTGAGTTTTAGAACTGTTTTTACACATCTATATAAAAATTGTTAAGTTGTTGAAAATGAACTCAAAAGATTTTTTCACTACTGAGCAAAAACAGCAAATTGTTGACGCAATTGGCGAAGCAGAACTCAACACTTCGGGCGAAATTCGCGTGCATATAGATACGAAATGTAAAACGAAAAACCCAATCGACCGAGCCGTGCAAATATTCAATAAACTCGAAATGCACAAAACTGATTTGCAAAACGGTGTTTTAATTTATCTTTCTGTGTTGGATCGCAAGTTTGCGATTATCGGCGATGAGGGGATTGACAAAAAAGTGCCTGACGATTTTTGGAATAATACCAAAAATTTAATGATTGATCATTTCAAAAAAGGCGAAATGGTAATTGGGCTAACTGAAGGTATAAAACTTGCTGGTTTGCAACTAAAAGAGTTTTTCCCTTACCAAGCTGACGATGTTGATGAGTTACCCGACAAAATTTCTTTTGGATAAACAGTAGTGTTTATAGATAAATCACTTTTCAAAGATTATATAACCTGAAACATTGAAATTGATTATGATTCGAAAACTTCTTTTTCTATTAACATACATATTGTTTGCAAACCTCATATTTTCACAGGATTTGCCCGATCCAATGTATCCCCCACGACTATTTAACGACTTTGTTGGGATTTTGAACGCAGAGGAAACTCAAGCTTTGGAGCAAAAACTACTCGCATTTAATAACTCTACGTCAACTCAAATATACGTTATTGTTGTTGCCACAACTGGCGATTATGAGATTGGCGACTATGCCCAACGCATTGGTGAGAAATGGGGCGTTGGGCAAAAAGGCAAGGACAATGGGGCAGTTATAGTAATTGTGCCTAAAACAAAAAGACGTCACGGAGAAATTTTCATTGCAACAGGCTATGGACTCGAAGGCGTTATATCTGATGCGATTGCGAAACGCATTGTTGAACATGAATTTATACCCATTCTCAAAAACGATACAATTGAGGGTAATCGCTACGCTATTGGAATCAATCGTTCGGTTGATGTTATGATACAACTTGCCTCTCAGGAGTATTCTGCAGATGAATATTACAATTCCACCATTGAAAAAGACAGTAACCTGACTGCATATATAATATTTGCAATCATCCTGATTATTATGGCAATTCTTAAACCGGCAGGATCGTCAAGTAGTGGTGGCTATAGTGGCGGAGGTGGCGGCTATAGTAGAGGCGGAGGTTTTAGCGGTGGTGGTGGCGGCAGTTTTGGTGGCGGTGGTGCAGGAGGAAGATGGTAACTACATTATTTCACAAATCTCCTACTGCCACGATTTAACATTGTTATAAGAAAAATAATTTGGACCTTCCAATCCATTAAGTTTAACTATCTATTGTTTATTTTAGACCACACTACCCACAAAAGAAAAATCGTTCCATAAACGAAAAAAATTGTCCCGTATTTATGCACAAAATCAAATAAACCGAAATCATAACTTATAACTATGCTAATAAAAGTGACTCGACTTACATTTGCTACCAATAAAACAAAGATGCCTACCAATATATAAAGTAGCTTTTTATAAAATTGTCCAAAATATGTTAAAATAAAGCCTGCAAATCTGACTATGTTACTAATTCCAAGACAAGCATACGTGAAATAAATACTATTCTCTCCAATAGTAATCATATTGCCGGTCATGAAAGCAGATACCCCTAATAAATTTAAATGTTTTGTAGTTAAATACGTCATCAACGTACTAAGATTCAGACTTGTAATAAAGTTTTTTATTGCACTAGATATTATCGGAGAGTAAGTCACTAATAAGTTCAAGCCTGTTCCAATTGCGAAGCTTAAAACGAATCTGAAAATGGTGTTATCCTTATATTTTGTCCAAATTTTCACTTCGAATGCGTATATAGTGTCAAAGGTAAGAATTAATTGTATTGTTGGGAACGGAGTTATAAAAAAACCCTCACAACTTAATGATTGCGAGGGCTCTGAGTTGACCCATAAGGATTCGAACCTTAACAGGCAGAACCAAAATCTGCAGTGCTACCATTACACCATGGGTCAGTGCCATTTTATGTGGGTGCAAAAGTATAATTATTTTTATAAACATCAAAATAATATTTAAAAATTTAGCATTTTTGTAAAAACATCATGTAGATTATTGTCCAGCTTATACAAAATAATTGCTTCCCTTTTCCCTTATACTGTTTGGAGAATCCCAAATAGTAAAAGGGAAGTTTATATTACTTTTGATGATGGCCCAAATCCAGAAACTACTCCTTTTATTTTAGAAACTTTAAAAAATTTTAATGCAAAGGCAACCTTTTTTTGTATCGGCAAAAATGTAGATAGAAATCCTGAACTTTATCAAAAACTGATTAACGAGGGACACTCTACTGGAAACCACACATATAGCCACTTAAAAGGATGGAAAACTAATAACAAAGAGTATTTCGAGGACATTGATTTAGCTTCACACTACATTGACAGCAAACTGTTTAGACCGCCATACGGGCGTATAAAGTTGTCGCAGATAAGAAGATTAAGACATGATTATCGTTTAATATTCTGGAATATATTATCGCAAGATTATCTAGAGACAATAACACCCGAAAAATGTTTGAACAATGTTATTCCACACGTTAAATCAGGCGACATTATTGTTTTTCATGATTCACTGAAAGCTTTTCCACGCATGAGTTATGCCTTACCAAAGGTTTTGGAGTTTTTGCAAAAAAACGGATTTGTTTGTTGCCCAATTATACCGATTGGACATCGGTATTTACAATTGTAAAATTTTATAAAAGATTAGACTTTTATAAAATTACAATTTGTATTAAATAAATTATTAAATTTGCGCACTCTATCGGGGATTTAGCTCAGTTGGCTAGAGCGCTTGCCTGGCAGGCAAGAGGTCAGGGGTTCGACTCCCCTAATCTCCACACGGCACAGTTAAAAGGTGCAAGGTAAAAGGTACAAGGAGAAAGTTTTAAAAAGGAAAGGAGAAAGGTAAAGGTTTAGTAAACAAACTTTTACCTTTCTCCTTTTCCCTTTTTGTTAGTTGATATCTAAGTCGTACTCCATTCTGGCTTGTATTCCACTCATTTTAAGTGCGCTTGTGATATGTTGCAAATATTTTGCTGCTACTATTTTATCGCCTGAAATTCTTGCAACCACCTCTGTTTCAAATTCTTCTAAAAGAACCTTGAATGGGTCTTTAAGCGTTGGTAATTCAACAATTCTATAATCCTCAACTTTTGCTTTCTCGGCTGCAATGCGAACGGCATCGTTTAGTCCACCGAAGAGATCAACAAGTCCTACGTTTTTGGCATCAATGCCAGTCCATACACGTCCTTCTCCGATTTTATCAACTTCGTCAAAACTCATTTTTCTAGCCTCAGATACGTGTCCAACAAATGTTTTATATACTCTCACAATTTGTTGCCTAATAATCTGCTCTTCGGCATGCGTCATCTTTCGCATTTGCGAACCCATATCAGCATATTGATCTGTTTTAACGGTATTAACAGTTATTCCCAACTTAGAATTAAGTAGTTTTTCTGCATTAAACATTATCCCGAAAACACCTATAGAGCCTGTTATTGTATTTGGACTAGCAACAATAGTATCCGCAGCACAAGCAATATAATAACCTCCGGAAGCAGCTACATTACCCATAGATACTATTAATGGTTTTTCCTTTTGTGTCAACTTGGCTTCACGCAAAATTGTTTCAGATGTAAGGGCACTACCACCTGGGCTATTTATGCGCAAAACAACTGCTTTAACACTTTTATCTTTTCGTGCTTCAGCAAGAGCTTTTGATATGTTTTCAACGCCTATTTCGGTATTACTACCTTTACCCGTACCTATCTCTCCTTGTGCATAAATAATAGCTATCTTCGATTGGTCGATAATTAATTTATCCGACTTCTTGCCCGGCACATTTGTATATTTATATAAACTTATTGTATTAAAATCCTCTGTTGAGTCAGTTTCTGATAACGATTTTATTTCGTCACAGACCTCATCGTAATATCGCGCTCCATCAATCATTTTGTTGTTTACAGCAACTTCTGGATTGAGCATAGCAAACTGATTTGCATAATCCCGCAGTGCTGATACTTCAATTGAGCGCGCTTGACCAATACCAGTAAGCATGTGTGTCCACATTGACTCTAGGTATGTTTCAATCTGTAAACGGTTCTCCGGACTGATATTGTCTTGAATAAATGGCTCTACTGCAGATTTGAAACGTCCGTGTCTAATAACTTGTGGCTCAACACCCAATTTGTCAAGAGTGCGCTTATAAAGCATAACATTTCCTGCTAATCCGTTAAATTGCATGACCCCTTCGGGGTTAAGATAAATTTTGTCACTAACCGATGCCAAGTAATATGCTTTTTGAGTATAAATATCGGCATAACTGATTAAAAATTTCCCCGACTCTTTAAACTCTATCAAAGCATTTCGTATCTCTTCTACAGTAGCCATTCCTGATGAAAGCATATCGGGACGTAGTAAAACACCCTTAATATTCTCATCATCTTTAGCTTTTTTCAAATTTTCAAGGATTTTGTTTAATCCTACAGAAGATTTGTCTGACTTGCCTGACAATTCTCCAAACGAAAAATTTTCAAATGGATTGTCTGATGTTCGGTCTACAATAGAGCGATTTAGCTCAAAAACAATCGTTGTGTTAGGTTTAACTGTAGCTACTTTCGGTTTATCAAAAGTCATAAGACTGGCAATAGCACCAACGAAAATAAATATCGATAGAAAAAGTGCTACAATCATTGCAAGTAGCGATGCGAAAAAATATTTAAAAAAACTTTTCATATGTGTATGTTTTTATTGATTTATTTACTTAAAAATTATTCTCCGATTGAGACTACTAAATTAAACAATAAGCGACAGTTTTAAAAGAAAAATCAAAAAATATTTCTTAAAATATTTGAAATACAACATGGTAGAGTGGTGTACGTACTGTTTCTACTCTATCTCTAAATCAACTTTTATCTCTTCGTTTCTGATAAAATCAAAGGCTGTTAGTCCTCGTAATGCATAATAGTTTAGCCAGTAATCGCGAATTGCACTTACATAGTTTCTTCTGGCTCCGTCACGTTCGTTTCCAGCGATATTCAGGTCGGTTATGGCTACCTTGCCTACCATAAACCTCTGTTTAGCTACCTCAAAACGCAACTGGCTTATCGTATCTGCTTTGGCGGCAGTTAAAATCTGGTCTTTTTGCATATTAAACCTAAGAACCTGCAAAAAAATTTGTTGTTCAAAATCGAGCTGTTCCTGTTCTCCAGTAATTTTTGTCAAATCAAGGTTAGATAAAGCCATTTTATAACGTCCTTTGCCCCGCCCCCAATCGACTAAAGGTATTGACAATCCAACACTTACCATTTGCTGGTCAAGCATATCTTTTGTCAACTCTTCTAATTCATTACCTGTTTTCGATAACCCGAATGAGACATACAGGTCAGCATTTAAAATGCGTTCGCTTCTGGTACGTGCAACCTCTCTTTCAGCCTCAATCATGTTACGTTGTATCTCCAACATCTTGGGATTATTTTTCAAAGCCAACTCTAATGCTTTATCTGAATCAATGACAACGTTTGGTACACTGTCAGGAACAACTATTTTTAAAATAACTGTGTTTGGATATCCCAAAAAAGAGCGTAGCCGAAAATGATAATCCTCGTAATCGTTAAGAGATTGTTTATAAGCATTTTGCGAATTCAGAAAGGTTAGCTCCATCTGTAAAAGTTCATCTCTTGCAATTGTTCCAATATTATAACGCCCTTGTGCAATTTTGTACAAAGTGTCGTTATTCTGGTAGTTAATTCTTGAAATTTCTGTGTTAATTTGCGCCAACACCAAATCAAAAAATTGTTGGACAGCGCGTTGCGAAATATCCTCCAATCTTGACTGGAACTGTTTTTTTGCCTCTTCGTAACGTATTGGCTCTATTTTTCTTTCCCATTTATAAGGGTTAAATGTAAAAAGTGGCTGTTTGTACGATATGTTTATTGGGTTCAACATATACGATGTAGCGGTGAGACTATCGGTAAAAAAATCGGTGCGCTGCAATGCCGAGCCAATTGAAAACTCGCCTCCTGTAAATGGTACCTTTTGTGCTAAATTTAGTTGTACGGAAGAGTTGTTCCCGCGTCGTTCGATAAAGGTGTCCGAACCGTCGGGCAGAGTGTATGAGGTTAACGAACGGTTTATTCCAAGTGGTAACGAGGTAAGCGATAACGAGGGTAAATAACCTGCTCTGTATGAGCGATATTGCCAATAAGAGGCTTTAAATGTATGGCGTGCCATGGCACTATGTGGCGACTTGTTGCGTGCAATTTCAATTAATTGATCGAAAGTAAGCAGTATAGTGTCTTTTTGTGAATACAAAGCCTCTCCAAATAGCAATAATGGTACTATAAGAATCAACGACTTAACCTTTTTCATTGGGAGCATTATTAATCCACACAAAGTAAACAAAATATGGTAAAAATATAAAGGTAAAAGACAAAAGAAATTACAACTTGTTGATGGCTAATAGAAAAAAGGCTGCCTCGTTGTGCACCCGAGACAGCCTAAAATATTAATTATGAAAACAAATTATTCAATAAATATACTCTTTTTATTTTAGATTATAACTGTCAAATTTCTTATTACTCTTCCGGCAAAAATTCAACGGGATAAACAAACGCGCTTCTAACTATTTCCCCCTCATGAACAGCAGGTGTCCATTTTTCTACAGACTCTACAAGTCTAATGGCTTCTTTGTCAAACTCTTCATTAACTCCTCGCACAATTCCAATTGAACTTGCTGTACCGTCTTTCTCGATTACAAATTTTACATAAACAACTTGCATTTCAGTAACTTTAAACTTTTTAGGGTCTGGAGTAAGTTTTTCTAAACGCTCCTCTTCGGTACCAGCCCAACCCGCTGGTTCTTCTGTTACCAAATAAATTGAATCTGACGTTAACTCCTCAATTTGTTGAGGTTCAGTTTGCGTAGCTTCTTCACTTTGTTGGTCTTGCTGTTTACCTGTGTTTGAACCACATGAAACGATAATGCCACAAACTGCTATTGCGGCAATCAATTTGATTTTTAAATACTTGATGTTCATAATTTTGATCTTTTTAGGTTTATATAGTTATTATTTACGTGTTTTAAAATAAAATATTGTGTCTATCTTGTTTTTCTAAAAAGTTAGATTAAAGAGTTATTCTTAATTTAATGCTATTACTGTAATTATTGACATTATAAAAAACAACTTCACGGCATTAAATCCTGTCTATTTAATTAACAAAACAGTCGTTCCCTTGTAATTTCCAAATTGATAGTTCAACAAATATACTCCGTTTTGACCTTTATTATTAAATTTTTCAACAATAATTCTTCCTTGAGCATCACTATTATGATTTCTACTATAAACGATTGCTCCCTTTGTGTCAACAATTGTTATTGTGCCGCTACTTGTAGGAGGTAGTCCATCTAAAACAAAATAGGTTGATGCCGGATTTGGATAAACTGTAATAGTTTTCAATTCGGTCTCCGACAGAATTATTGTGTTGTCAAAGGTTGTAATTTTTATACTTTTGCCATCAGCCTGTTTGCCGTCTGTTGCAACTATTTGAAAAATATATTCAATGTCTGGTAAAGCAGGTGCTTTGCCTACTAAATGATATTGACCACTATTTTCATTCAATGTAACCCAGTTGGGGTTGTTAAATATATTGACAGTAACAGGATCATTATCGGCATCACTTACTGTAAACGGGATATTAAAGTTATTATCTATTTGTAATGTAGTGTCGGCTAATCCGCTTATAATTGGTCTTTGATTGATTATTGCCGGAATATCTAAAACCGGCGGAAAAACAATTCTGTCAATCCATGCAGCATCGGCACCACCAACACCTGAATAATCTTTTTTATATCTCCAGACAAGATTGTGTGTGCCCTCTGTTAATGAGAAAGCTACTTTTGTCCAACTTTCATTATTACCCCAAATTCCAAGACGTTGATTATTAACAACAAACTCTAAATAGTCGTATGGGGTAGAAGAGCTTGAAGTTTCGCACGAGACTTTCAACCAAAAGCTTATAACGTCCGGCTGAGTTAACGTAATTGTTGTTGAGATTTCCGTACTTTGACTATTACCAATGGTTCCTGATTTCATGCAATGTCCGCCATGTAATCCATCTCCGGAAAAAGTCCATGGGCTTGATGAATTGTTAGTCCATATTGGTAAATCAAATGATGAGTTATTAAAATCTTCAACTGGCAAATTTGCCCTGTTATTTACCATTATTCTCTCAGCAAAAGTCCCATCAGACACTATCGCTCTTAAAGAAATGTTGTCTCCGACAGGAGAGTCTTCGTTAATTAATAAAAAACAAGTTAATGTTGACGATTGTAATGGAGACAATGTGTCTGTTTTGAACTCTGAATTAATAACTGTACAATTGCCTGATAGCAATGTAAAAAAGGCGGTAATAGAGTCTGTTTTAACACCTCCTAAATTTGACACGGGGATATTTACTGTTACCACCTCACCTTTTTCAGGCAACTGATTGCAGTTACCCCCTTGACAGTCGTCCCAAGAAGCTTCTCCCAACGACAAAATTGGTGCTAACACAGGAATGTGAAAATAGTCAGTAATAAATATATTATCGGAAATTAAAAAATCTATTTGAAACACAATATTTCCTTCGTTTTGTATTGAAAATGGAACACTAAAACTTATTGTTTCTGTAGTGTTAACAACTTCATTTGGTTCAATATCTCCCAAAATCAGCTCTTTTGCTTCTACCTGCAATCCATTTGTAATTGCTGAAACAACAGCTATACATTGATTTGCACTTGTAAGACCAATATTTTTAACCTCAATTGTCATTTCTGAGGTTTTGCCTGATACAGCGTAATTGTGAGGATTCCCTTGAATCTCATACCCATTGTAAACCAAAGTTGGTCCTGTGGGTTGAAGAAAAATAACGGGAACCGTGTCAGACAACACATTTCTTCCATGTGAAATCAAAAACAGAGTATCAGGCTCTCTTACCGTAGGGTAAAAACTCATAACTGTCGTATCTGATACAATTGATTTATTACCATACAGTTTGCCATTTTTGTCGAGCAATGAGACGTTATAATTTTTTGGACCAGTGGTATTGACGATGGTTATTTGATTGTCTCCTGCATATGCATCTCCAACAACCGAAAACGTTGACGATGATGGCTGTGATGTCCATACAGGAAGTAACGGATCTCCTAGAATATTACACGCATAATGCACCCATCGTTGAGCACCTGGCTCGTACTCGGACGGAAGATCAACCCATGCTGCTGTACGCAACTGACTTACCTGATGTGCCTTGCCTAAATATTGAGACTCTAATCCGTATAATCCATGTACAAATTCGCGATGAAGGTGTGTAGAAGGTCCCTCGGTTTGTCCCTCATTAAACCAACCATACCGACTATTTCCCACAAATCCACTTGCAAAATTTGGCAACAAAATCATTCTTTCTGCAATACATTCATCTTCGTCAAATGCAGCTGCCAAGCAACCGTGCGAATAAACCAGTGGATTCAAATGTGAAATACCGTCGATAGTTGAGAAGTAAGTCTCTGTCAGGTCTCCTTTGTTAAATCGCATTAAATAGTTTTCATTGGCATGACCCACATGATGAATAAATGATGTTCCTTGATTGATTTTATTACGCAATTGCGTAGCACTCCATGTTTGATGCCTATCATATAAACTATCATAAGGGTCTGAAGGTGGTATACCTTGAGTGGTATAACCATTATCATCATGAAGTCCAACTATCAAGTCAAGATATTGAGCACCCCATGTTAGCGGATTATCCCATAGGTGTTCCCCTGCAAGCAGAGGTCTGTTTGTGTCAAAAATCACAGGAGAAAAAGCATATCTGGTAATCTTTGACAAAAAGTTGTTTAGCTCAGTTGTATTGCTAAAAGGAATGCGCCCAATGGCAAGTTCCGGAAGTAAATCTGCTTCTGCAGGTTCGCCATATATTCCATTTTGGTTACTGTCCCAGTTTCCGTCAAGGGCTGAATAATATAAATCTGAGGGTATGTCTCCGGTATGAACCGATGAAGATTGAACAGATGAACGTAATTTTCGGGTAGGAATTATCTCTGTATCGCCACCCAATACAACAAAATTTATTCTTTTCGATTGATAATAATACTTAATACAGTTTCTTATTTTTTCTGCTAAATCGACACCCTGGTACAAACTATTAATCTGTTCAGTTGTAACAATGGCAGATTTTTTACCACGTGCTCGATAAGCTACTTTGAGGGAATTTAACTCATCGGCAAAAGCACTTGAGGTAACAATTAAAACATCAATTTTATTGTCGATATTTGGCGTAGATGAAACTTTCGGCAAGTCGTGAGGATTGTCGATAAATGAGTTTAGTAGAAACAGATCGTTTTCTGTTAAAGCCGTTGGAGCTGTTCCGACAGTTCCATACACCTTAACCTCTATTTTGTTGTGATAAATTAGTTTTGACTCTACAGGATTATATTTAATCGGACACAATCCAAACATAAGCACGGGCGTATTGTTCAGATAATGAACACTATACTTTATCTCCTCAAAATTTTGACCCATATATACCGACTTGGAGTAAACATGCTCGTTAGGTGTAGGTTCTTCACGGTTTTCGTAATCTGATAACGGTCTAACGTTTCCTGCCGGTGATATAATTCCCTCTACATTCAAGGTTTTTGCGTGATGAGAAATAATTTCAACTCTTTCAACCTGCGTTCCTTCAGGAAGCACCAAATTACACGCTCTCCAGGGTAATAGCGGATAGCCATTAATAGCCTTATTTAAACATCCGTCAATCTCTATCAGCTTTTTTTGACTGTCGCCAACAATGACGGGATTTGAAAAAACATACTCCTGCTTAAGTATCTGCGACTGCAAATTTGCAGCAAGGCTAATAAAATAAAGGGCAATGACAAATAGTCTCATAACAAAATATTTTATCTAGTTGAAAAAACAATATTATCAATTCTCGAGCTTTTAAAAAAACGTTCAAATGTACATAAAAGTTATCACGAATAAAAACAAAATAATAACGCCAACTATATAAAAAAGAGACAATATTGGATTTCAAAAAAAGCTAAAAATTTCTTATCTTTGCAAAACATAACAGATTAGTACGAATATATTACAATGAAGAAAAAGGGAAATTCAAGAATTCTATATGTTGCTCAAGAAATATTTCCTTACCTACCTGAAAGCAGCATAGCAAACACTTGCCGATATTTACCGCAAGGTATCCAGGAAAAAGGAAAAGAGATTAGAACTTTTATGCCTAAATATGGCTGTATCAACGAAAGACGAAATCAATTACACGAAGTTATAAGACTTAGTGGAATGAATCTAGTTATTAACGATACCGATCATCCTCTAATAATAAAAGTTGCCAGTATTCAATCTGCAAGAATGCAGGTCTATTTTATTGATAATGAAGACTATTTCCAGCGCAAGGCTGTTCTTGTTGATGATGATGGCAAATTTTTCGCCGATAATGATGAAAGAGCAATTTTGTTTGCCAATGGAGTTCTCGAAACCGTTAAAAAACTAAGGTGGTCTCCTGATATTGTTCACTGTCATGGATGGTTATCAGCAATTGTAACACTTTATGTCAAACACGTATATAATCAAAATCCGCTGTATGAGAACTCTAAAACAGTTCTAACGTTATACGATGAAACATTTGAGCACTCTTTAAACAAAGAGTTTTTCAAAAAACTTACCCGTGAGAATATTCCTGCATCTGCAATCAAATTGTTAGAAAAAGATCCCTCTTACATCAATTTGATGAAAACAGCTCTAGATGCGACAGACGCTATTATAATTGGTGATAAAAACATCAATCCCGAGGTTTTAGAGTATGCAAAAAAGTCAGAAAAACCGATTTTGGAATACCACGAGGACGAAAAATGCGTTGATTTACATAACGAATTTTACGATCAACTTTAACACCAACTATCACTAAATGCAAAGACTATTTATTATCAGTGCTATCCTCCTCTCAATTTATGCTTGCAAAGAGGATGATTCAATTATCGGAATCCATTTACAAGATAATAGATTCACGGTTAAGTATGATACCTTACATACTATAAAAACTTCTACCAAATTTGCCGATAGCTTGTCGCTAGCTGGTGCAACTATTGGATTAATCGGCGATTATAACGATCCCCAATTTGGAAGAACAAGGGCGGCCTTGGCATTGCAGTTAGTTCCAAAAGCAACGTTAATTAACCTTGGAAACAATCCAGTGGGAGACAGCGTTGTTCTAAAACTTATTGAACGTTCGGGATATTACGGTCTCGATTCTGCAGCTACACAAATTGTTAGGGTGTATAGAGTTAATGATGGTATGAGTTTAGATGACTTTGACAGCACAGTTGTCAATTTTTCAACTCTAAACAGCTATAAAGGTGCACTGCTAGCCGAAAAAGAGATGATATTTAATCCCTCTGACTCCACTCCTTTTGAAATCAAGTTGTCTACACAAGAGTTTGCTGCAACACTACTGAACGATTCTGTAAATTTCAAAAATGATACTATTTTTAAAAGCTACTTTCCTGGTTTGATAATAGAGGCTGAAAATCAGAGTACTAACGGGAATATTATTAGTATTGATTTAAGCCAAGCCGATACTCGCATGAGACTGCACTTTAGAAATGATACAGATACAACATACTTCGATTTTCTTCCAAAAAGCACCTCAACAAAAAGTTACTCTATTTTTGACCACGACTACTCAAGTACAAATATACCAACCTCATTAACTGATACAACAAATCAACCTCTTGCATATATGCAAGGCATGAATGGATTAGGCATAAAAATTGACATTAATGGATTAGATTCACTTTTCAGTGACGACATTTGGGCAATAAACTCAGCTCAATTGATATTAAAGATAGCTCCTGAAAGCGATATTGATAATTATATTCCACCAACATCAATTATTGTTAAAATGGTTGAAAATTCACAAGAAGTATTTACTCCTGACTATGGAAGACCTGGCGGATTAACAACAACTCCGGAGGATTACGACAATAAAATCAACGGTTATAAGATTAGAATTAACAAATTATTGTACAAGGCATTAATTGAAAAACAGTCATCAATTACCCTTACTACTTATGCCACAAGTCCTTTAACAAAAGCTAACAGGGCTATCATAGCTGGTCCGGAACATGCCAATGATAGTGTTAGACCTGTTATTCATATCATAAGATCAAAATAAACAAATTAAGGCTCAATTGTAAAACAACAATATCATTAATTTACTAAAAATGTGTGGAATAGTTGGATATATCGGAAAAAGACAAGCGTTTCCAATAGTAATAAATGGGTTAAAACGCCTGGAATACAGGGGCTATGACAGCGCAGGTATTGCCTTATGGAACAACAAACCGTTTGTATATAAAAGCAAGGGTCGGGTAAGCGACTTAGAAAAACTAGTCGAAAATCGCAACGTGGAAGCCAATATTGCCTTTGGTCACACCCGCTGGGCAACCCACGGTGAGCCTAACGACATCAATGCACACCCCCATGTTTCAATGAATGGCAAATTTATATTGATACATAACGGAATAATTGAAAACTACCCAAGGTTAAAAAAACGTTTAGAAGACCGCGGTTATGTTTTTAAATCAGATACTGATACCGAAGTTTTAGTAAATCTTATAGAATACGTTTACATAAAAGGAGAAGTTGATGCAGAAACAGCTATTAGACTTGCTCTAAACAAGATTATAGGAACATACGGGTTAGTTGTTTTTTGCACCGATGAGCCCGACAAACTCATTGTTGCACGCAAAAGTAGTCCTTTGGTTATTGGAATTGGAAGTGGCGAATACTTTATAGCATCGGACGCAACGCCAATTGTTGAACATACAAATAGTGTTATTTACCTGAATGACAACGATATGGCTGTGATAAAAAGCAATGAATTGCAGCTAAAAACCATACAAAACGAAGAACTTACTCCAATTATTCAGAAATTAGATTTAGATATAGGTGATATAGACAAAATGGGTTTCGACCACTTCATGTTGAAGGAAATTTTCGAACAACCCCGCTCTATAATGGATACATTGCGCGGTAGGATAGCTCCTGACAATACTGATATCCGACTTGGAGGTCTGTTTGCAGTAATGGACGAGCTTGTTAATGCAAGACGAATTCTGATTATTGGTTGCGGAACATCCTGGCATGCTGGATTAGTTGGCGAATATTTGATTGAAGACCTTGCTCGTATCTCCGTTGAAGTTGAATACGCATCTGAGTTTCGTTATCGGGATCCCATACTATATCCCGATGATGTAATAATAGCCATTAGTCAAAGTGGCGAAACTGCCGATACTTTGGCAGCTATCCGTATGGCTAGGGAAAAAGGTATTACCGTTCTTGGAATATGCAACGTTGTTGGAAGCTCAATTTCACGCGAAACCGATGCAGGAGTATATACTCACGCAGGTCCTGAGATTGGCGTTGCGTCAACAAAGGCGTTTACCGCACAAGTAGCCGTATTAACCATGATGGCTCTGATTATTGGCCATAAAAAGAAAACCATATCAACCGAGCAATTTAATGAAATGGTTGATGAGTTGCGAAATGTTCCAAACATAATTGAAGAGATTTTG
The DNA here is from genome assembly GCA_012519055.1 of Bacteroidales bacterium. Lineage (NCBI taxonomy): Bacteria > Pseudomonadati > Bacteroidota > Bacteroidia > Bacteroidales > Bacteroidales bacterium. The sequence continues at coordinate 48,514 of JAAYQU010000023.1, forward strand.
CAAAGAAACGATGATATTCGCAAAATCGCAGAACATTACAAAGATGCAACAAACTCAATATACTTAGGAAGAGGATATCTGTTCCCTATTGCCTTAGAGGGAGCCCTTAAATTAAAGGAAATCAGCTATATACATGCCGAAGGATATCCTGCTGCCGAAATGAAACACGGACCAATTGCACTGATCGACGAAAATATGCCAGTCGTATTTATTGCAATAAAAGATAAAAGCCACGATAAGATTGTTTCAAACATTCAGGAAGTTAAAGCACGTAAAGGAAGAATTATTGCCGTTATTAACGAGGGAGACGATATCATTAAAAACCTTGCCGACCACGTTATAGAGATCCCACAAACAATGGGCTTTTTGTCACCATTGACGACAGTAATTCCATTGCAATTATTATCATATCACGTTGCAACGATGCGAGGCTGCAACGTAGATCAACCACGAAACCTTGCTAAATCAGTAACAGTAGAATAAACTATACATTTTTCCACAATGGAACCCAAAAGATATTTAATTACCTCTGCCCTGCCGTATGCCAACGGACCTGTTCACATAGGACACCTTGCAGGAGTTTATGTGCCTGCTGATATTTATGTACGATATCTTCGTTTAAGAGGTCGCGATGTAATTTTTATTGGAGGAAGTGACGAACACGGTGTTCCCATTACCATAAAAGCTCGCAGCGAGGGAGTAACCCCACAGGACGTAGTTGATAAATATCACGCTATGATTAAAGACTCGTTCAAGCGATTTGGGATATCTTTTGACATCTATTCACGTACATCAAATAAAATACATCACGAAACAGCCTCAGAGTTTTTCAAAAAATTGTATGACGAAGGAAAATTCATTACACAAACATCTGAACAATATTACGATCCCGAAGCCAAACAGTTTTTAGCTGACAGATATATTACCGGAACTTGTCCAAAGTGTAGCAACGAGGCTGCTTACGGAGATCAATGCGAAAAATGTGGTTCATCGTTAAATGCGACTGATTTGATTAATCCAAAATCAACAATTTCGGGTGCCAAGCCAATAATGAAAGAGACTACACACTGGTATCTGCCTCTAAATGAGTATGAACCCTGGCTACGCGAGTGGATTTTGGAGGGTCACAAAGAGTGGAAGTCAAACGTTTACGGACAATGCAAATCGTGGATTGATGGAGGCTTACAACCGCGAGCAGTTAGCCGCGATTTAGATTGGGGTGTTCCATTGCCAATTGAAGGAGTAAGCGGTAAAGTTCTATACGTTTGGTTCGATGCACCAATCGGATACATTAGTGCTACAAAGGAACTTACTCCAGATTGGGAGAAGTATTGGAAAGATAAAGAGACCAAACTTGTGCATTTCATCGGGAAAGATAATATTGTGTTTCACTGCATTATATTCCCCTCAATGTTGAAGGCTGAGGGCACTTATATCTTGCCAGACAACGTTCCTGCCAACGAGTTTCTAAATCTTGAAGGCGACAAAATTTCTACATCAAAAAACTGGGCAGTTTGGCTTCACGAATATTTAGATGACTTTAAAGGCAAAGAAGATGTCCTTAGATACGTGTTGACAGCAAACGCACCAGAAACCAAAGATAGCGACTTTACGTGGGCTGATTTTCAGGCACGTAACAACAACGAACTTTTGGCTATCTACGGCAATTTTGTAAACCGCTCATTAGTTTTAACTCATAAATATTTCGAGGGCGTTGTGCCACCTGTGTTAGAGGTTACCGACTATGATAATGAGATTATCAGAGAGATGGGCGAAGTTCGTGGCAAGGTTGAACACGCTTTGGAGAACTATCGCTTTAGAGAGGCTTTACAAGAAGCCATGAATTTAGCACGTATTGGAAACAAATATTTGACAGAAGCCGAACCCTGGAAACTCTTCAAAACGGAACCAAGTCGTGTAGCTACGATACTGAACATATCTCTTCAAATTACTGCCGGATTAACAATTATACTTGAGCCATTTTTGCCATTTAGCTCCGAAAAACTGCGCAAAATGCTGAACACAGAAAGGCTCTGTTGGGAAAAGGCAGGACTAACCGACCTACTCCCTATCGGTCACAAAATTAATGAACCCGAACTGCTATTCGAGAAAATCGAAGATAGCGTAATTGAAGCGCAAATTAACCGTTTGAAAAACATCAAAACGCAAAATCAAGTTCAAAACGCCACCGTAGCCGAACAGCTACCAAGCGTAACATTCGACGATTTTACCAAAATGGATATCCGTGTTGGGAAAATCTTACAGGCTGAGAAAGTTGCCAAAACAAAAAAACTGATGAAACTGCTTATCGATACCGGTGTTGACCAAAGAACGGTTGTATCTGGTATCGCCGAATATTTTGAGCCAGAAGATGTGATTGGCAAACAGGTTTCCATTTTAATAAACCTTGAGCCTCTCGAAATAAGGGGGATACAATCGCAAGGTATGATTTTAATGGCTGAGAATGCTGACGGAAGACTAACATTTGTATCTCCTCAGACCGAAGTTAAAAACGGGAGTACTATTAAATAGTATATGAATGTATTTAAGGGAATTGTGCTTTTGATTCGTTAATTCTACATTGTCTACATAACAACACAAAAACTATAAATAATAATTTAAAAGAGAACCAGATGAATAAATTAAAGCTTATAGCCATAGGGTTAACTACAATCCTGACTTTTAATCATGTATACTCTCAAATTAATTATTCAATAAAAGCCGAGACGGGATTTTTAAAATACCAAAATAATACAATAGAAGTTGACCCAGGTCCAAATTGGAAAGGTTACAATTTGTACGAACAAAACGGTATAGACTTTAACATTGTAAACGGTATAAATTTAAAAAACAAACTATTTGTGGGAATAGGATTAGGATACTTGAATTTTGAGGGGATAGATGGATTTTCGGCATTTGCAGATTTTGAATACTTGCCTTTAAAAACCAAACTAACGCCACTTGTTAATTTAAAATTCGGATACAGTCACATTTGGAATCAATATAAAAATGGCACTGGCACAGGACTTTGTGAGTTTACCGTTGGACTGAACTATAGACTGACAGAAAAAATAGGTATTTATGCAAAATCAGGATTTGCCATGACACAACAATCGTTGTTAATTCCGATTAGACTTGGTGTTCGATTTTGATGAGTTGCGAAGTCAAGATAAATAACGCTGTAGAGCATTAAAACTACACGTCAGACATCAAACAAATCACATTGGAACAAAAAGACTACATACTCCGTGAAATAGAAAAGATAGGGCTGATATTAAGTTATATACGGCAAAAACTATTTGGCGGGAAAGAAAGCTCGTCGTTAACCATTGAAAATAAGTTTGATACGGCTTCCACCATGTTGTTTGAGGAGTCAGAGTTCAATCTGAATAAATTTTTGTCATTAAATACTGAAGAGTCAAATAAATATATATCAGATTTTAAGGGTTTTAGTAGTGAGAATATTGAATTATTAGCGGATTTAATTTTTGATATTTGCATTGCTGACACCTCAAATGAGTCAAAAAAACATCTTGAAAAGGCATTACAACTATACGAATTTTGCAACTCGAAAAGTAAGACTTACTCTTTAAAACGAGAGAATAAGATACAAACAATCAAAAAACAGATAAGGTAAACGGTGTTACACATTGAAAATCTAACAGTTAAGTTTGACAATAACACGGTAATCGACAATCTGACTCTCGATTTGCAGAAGGGTCAAATAGTTGGAATTGTTGGCGAATCCGGCTCAGGCAAATCAATGACGGCACTTAGCATTATGGGGCTGTTGCAAAAAAATGCGCAGATGTCGGGCGATATTATTTTCGGAGAACAGAAAGTTTATCTGAACAAGCTTACCGAACAAGAGTACAGAAAAATACGCGGAAACCAAATATCAATGATATTTCAAGATTCGTTGACTGCCTTTAATCCGTCGAAACGGATTGGTAAACAGCTAGTTGAGATAGTGCAAATTCATCAAAAAACAACGTACAGACAAGCGCAAAACAAAATTTTTGAGCTGTTCGAACAGGTAAAACTCTCGCCGGCTGAACGTATTTTCAACTCATACCCTTTTCAACTCTCTGGCGGACAGCGACAACGCGCGCTTATTGCAATGGCATTAGCCAACAAACCTCAACTGCTAATTGCTGACGAACCCACAACAGCGCTCGATGTTACTGTACAGAAAGAGATTGTAGAACTGTTGCTATCACTAACAAAGGAAGAGAATCTCTCAATGATATTTATTTCACACGACTTAGCTTTGGTTTCGCAAATTGCCGACCAGATTGCCGTAATGTACCAAGGTGTGATAGTCGAACGTGGAGAGACAAAAAATATTATCTATAATCCTCAAAACGAATACACTAAGGCTCTGATAAAATGCAGACCTACGCTCCAACATCAAAAGTTTAGGCTACCCGAAATATCAGACCTTATTGATAGCAACTCAACTTTACACGAAGACCCCACTTTAATAGAATCAGATATATCTGATAATAAGATAATTGAGACAAAGGGTGTTAGCGTAGAATATGCCGACCATAAAAGAGAGAAAGTTGTAAAAGCAGTTGACAATGTATCGTTTCAACTATTTGAAGGAGAAACACTTGGATTAGTTGGTGAAAGCGGTTGCGGAAAAACAACTCTTAGCCGAACACTTCTGAATCTTATAAAGCTATCGTCCGGAGAGATATTTTTTCAAAACAAGCCACTAAAATTAATAGCTGCAAAAAGACTGAAATTCAGTAAAGAGATACAAATTGTTTATCAAGACCCGTACTCATCACTGAATCCTGTAATATCTATTGGTGCAGCACTGCACGAAACTATGTCAATACATAGCCCCGAGATGACGCGCAAAGAGATTCGCCTAAAAGTTATCGATCGGCTAATAAAAGTAGGATTAGATGAGTCGTATTACAAAAGATTACCAAGTGAACTAAGCGGAGGGCAAAGACAAAGAGTAGTAATAGCACGTGCACTAATCCCGCAACCCAAGATTTTGATATGCGACGAAGCCGTTTCAGCGTTGGATGTCAGCGTCCAAGCGCGTATATTAAATCTGCTTAACGACCTGAAAAAAGAGTTTGGGCTGACTTATATATTTATTTCTCACGACTTATCAGTCGTTAAATATATGTCTGATCGTATAGCCATAATGCAGAACGGTCGCTTTGTAGAGATAGGCAATGCTGAGGATATTTACAAAAAACCCGAGACGGAATATACAAAAGAGCTTATTGAAAGCATTCCAAAGTTTTCAGTAGTGAATAATTAACAATTGGAACACTGATGACACGGATTAAACAGATAATCACAGACTGTTGAATTGAATGATAAGTGCCTGTAGATTAGCAATCTATATCAAATAAAATTAAACTAATAGAATTAATCATGAAAAAAATATTGTTCAGTTCTACAGTTATCTCAATAATCTCACTGATTTTTGTTATTTACCTTCCGGCAATTGGATTGTATGCAACCATTCTGTTTTTTGCTCTTTTTACTTTAGTGATGCCTAATGCTTCCAGCAGAATGCTAAACAATTGGCTATTAATCTATTTACCTTTTTTCGTACTACATTCAATCCCCTTGATTATATTCAACTTTACTAAAAGCGAGTACTTATTAAAGCTATTTGCATTTTCCGAAATATCGTTCATATTAAGTGGTTTAGTCCCTGTGTTTATTTATGCCGCACTAATTATCAAACATCATAAACTTAATGGTTTAATATTAGTTGTTGCATATGCACTGTTTATTGTTACGGGCTTTTACAGCTTGCATTTTCAGACATTTATCGCTGGTACTATATTTCTAATATTGAGTATTTACTTGCCGTTAAATCCGAATAATAGCTTTTTCAAAAACTTTTTGTTTCTATATTTTCCAATATTCGTTGTATATACGTTAAGTCTGCTTTGGGAACCACTTTTCGATGGTTCACATGTAGAAATGAACTGGTACACTTTACCTATAAATTTGATAATACCCATCTCTATTCTTATTGGACTAAAGGTACGCCAAAGAAAATATAAGATAATTCGTATAATTCCGTTAGTAATTGTGTTTGCTTTCATTGGCTTTATCGTGCATCCCAATTGGTCAACTTTTTTATTAAAAAGAGATGATATAAAAGAGATCCCTTCAATATGCATAATCTCAGATACAAATGATACTATTGATATTTCAGAATCCTCGAAAATAGTTGTTCTTAACATTTGGTCTACCTCTTGCGGTGTATGTTTTAGAGAATTTCCAGAATATGAGAAGTTGTTTAACAAGTATAAAGACAACCCACGCGTGGATATTTATTCAGTTAATGTCCCTTTAAAAAGAGACAGTACCCACAATACTGTGGAACGGGTAAGAGAGAAGTACTGTTTCCCGATACATTTTGCTGAAAAATCTTTCTGTAGTAAGCTAAATATTCAATCTTCCCCAAAATGATTATTTTTAAAAACAAAGAATTAATTTATTCGGGCTCACCTGAATACGAAAACAAAAATTATTGGAATTGTTACCGAATAATCGAAAAAGCAATACAACAGTAATGTGTTGAGAATATATTTGATACTAAGTTAGTTAACAATAAATGTTAGCTTGAGGTAATTAATTATTGAGGTAGATTTAATAAAAATTAAAAAAATTACAAATGTTGTGCTCATAGAATAAATAAAATTATTATCTTTGCAACCCGAATATAAAAGATTAATTGTAAATATCATATAAAAATGAAAAAAGGTATTCATCCCGAAAATTATCGCTTAGTTGCGTTCCGCGATATGTCAAATGACACTGTCTTTATTACTAGATCAACGGCTAGCTCGAAAGAGACAATTGAAATTGACGGAGAGACTTATCCTCTTATCAAATTAGAGATTTCAAACACGTCACATCCGTTCTTTACTGGTAAAATGAAACTTGTTGACACCGCTGGACGCGTTGATAAATTCCGAAGCCGTTACGCTAAGCATCTCGAAACAAAAAAATAGAGTAATAAGTTTCTTATATATTTATAGCTCTGTCATAACGGCAGAGCTTTTTTTATATGTATACTTACAATATTTACGTATTAGCCACAAAATATCCTTAACTTTGCATAAACGAACAGATGATACTAACCCTACAACAAATTTGACAATGAAAACATTTTGCCTACACGACGCACCAAACAGAGACAATTTATTGCCCTTGACATTTACACGAGGCATTGGAGACATAAGAGTTGGTATTATTACCATTATCGAAAAGTGGGAACATTTCCTTTCACGAAAAGGTTATCAAATTGTTCCCGAATATCTGCAAAAAAAGTATCCCACAGCACTAGACGGCGAAACCATAGTAATACGTTCAGGTGTTTTGCCAGATAAAAACTTGGTTAACGCAATAAATAAATTAAATCAAAACCAAGCCTTGTTTCATAAGGGCAAATGGATTGCAGTGGCAACACAATCTAAGAATATTCAGTATAGTAGTTTTGACACTGAAGCATTCGAGAAATTTGAATATGAGAACAATATTCGCGAAATAGAATACCCTTGGAACATATTCAAACTGAACGACATAGAACTAAAGTCAGATTTCGACATCGTTACAGAGGGTGCTACTTCTGCTCCTATTTCTGAAACAAACAGAGTAATAGGTAACGGTCGCATTTTTATACACCCAACAGCCACTGTAGAAGCATCGATATTAAACACGAATGACGGAGATATTTACATTGGACCAAAAGCTGAGATCATGGAGGGTTGTATGGTACGTGCTCCGTTCGCTTTGTGTAAGGAATCAACACTAAAAATGGGTGCAAAAGTCTATGGTGCCACAACCATAGGTCCTAATTGTAAGGTTGGTGGAGAGCTAAACAATGTGGTTATATTCGGATACAGCAACAAAGCCCACGACGGTTTTTTAGGCAACGCAGTAATCGGAGAGTGGTGCAATTTGGGAGCAGACACAAACAACTCGAACTTAAAAAACAATTATGCCGAGGTAAAAGTGTGGAACTATCCCCAACAAAGATTTATAAGAACAGGACTACAGTTTTGCGGTCTGATTATGGGAGACCACTCTAAATGCGGTATCAATACAATGTTTAACACAGGAACAGTTGTAGGAGTTTCTGCAAATATTTTTGGTTCGGGATTTCCGCGCTCTTTTATCCCGTCTTATAGTTGGGGCGGTGCTCTTGGTTTTAAAAATTACGATATCAATCAAGCACTCGATACAGCACGGCTTGTTCTTGAACGTAGAGGCTTGATATTAAATGAAATAGATGAAGATATCTTGAGACATATTTATCAGTTATCACAAGAACAATAGGAAGCGTAGTAATACAAACAAAACAGCAAGGTATTTCAGAAGTGTCCAAATGCAAGGCACTGAGATTGAGGACGAAGGAGCGTACCTGAAGTACGTGACTGAGTCCGAATATCGAAAGTAACGCAGCAGTTGGATACTTATAAAGCACCTTGAAACATGACATTTTAACAGGTTTCTAATCTTTAGTTTACTTTTTGCTATACATTAAAGCCGAAAACTTATTTACTATGACATTTGACGATATTCACAACGAAGAAGATATGACGTTCCAGCTCGATTCGCCCGGAGCGTACCCAATTATTAATGATGATCAATCAACTTTGGAATATGATGAATCAGTTCCAATGCCCATAATGCCATTGCGTAATGCTGTCCTGTTTCCGGGGGTTATTATTCCCATTATAGTAGGACGCGCAAAAAGCCGCAGATTAGTTGATACTGTTAATGCAGGAAACCGCATTTTATGTGCTGTTATGCAAAAAAACGTTAACACAGAAAATCCCGGTTTCGAAGATTTGCATAAATATGGAACTGTTGGAGTTATCCTCAAAATGTTTGAGATGCCCGACAACTCGGTAACTGTAGTACTACAGGGGAAACATCGCGTGGAAATAAATTCAATTGTAGCAACAGAACCATACCTAACAGGGCATGTAACAAAAGCTGAAGAGAAAACCCCCTCGCAACGTGAATTTGAGGCTTTGGCAGGCTCAGTCAAGGATTATGCTCTAAAATTAGTCAAAGAATCTGATAATTTTCAAAATGAGCTAAGGTTTGCTCTACGCAATATAGAAGACAAACGATATCTGATAAATTTTGTCGCATCGAGCAGCAATCTTAAGCCAGACGACAAACAGAATTTATTAAATGCACAAAACTACAAAGAGCGAGCTTTAAATCTGTTAGAACTGCTAAACAAGGAGTTACAACTAACGCAGCTAAAAAACGACATTCAGGGGAAAGTCAGAACAGATCTCAACAAACAACAACGAGAATATTTTCTTAATCAACAGATAAAAACTCTGCAAGACGAGCTTGGAGGCGATCCCGTTCAAAATGAGATTGAACAGATGAACGAACGGGTAAAAACAAAAAAATGGTCAAAAGAAGTTGGGGCAACATTCGAAAAAGAGCTTGCAAAGCTACGGAGAATGAATCCCATGGCTCCTGACTATTCTGTTCAGTTGAATTATCTGAATACGTTGCTCGAACTGCCTTGGAATGAATATACCAAAGATAACTTTGACCTGAGCAGAGCGCAAAAAACATTAGACAAAGACCACTACGGACTCGAAAAGGTTAAAGAGCGGATAATGGAACACTTAGCAGTGTTGAAACTTAAAAACGATATGAAATCGCCAATTATTTGCCTCTATGGTCCTCCGGGGGTTGGCAAAACATCGTTGGGCAAATCCATTGCAACAGCACTTGGACGTAAATATGTAAGAATGTCACTCGGCGGACTCCACGACGAGTCGGAGATACGCGGTCACAGAAAAACGTACATTGGCGCAATGCCCGGACGAATAATCCAAAATATCAAAAAAGCTGGGTCGAGCAATCCTGTGTTTGTTTTAGATGAAATCGACAAATTAAACAAAAACATACACGGCGACCCCGAATCAGCCCTGTTGGAAGTGCTTGATCCTGAGCAAAATTCAGCTTTCCATGATAACTTCTTAGAGATAGATTACGATTTATCAAAAGTGATGTTTATCGCCACGGCAAACACTATCAACAACATCCATCCTGCACTGTTAGACAGAATGGAGCTGATTGAAGTGAGTGGATATCTCCCCGAAGAAAAAGTGGAAATAGCACAACGTCACTTAATTCCAAAACAACTTAAAAACCATGGGTTAAAACCCAAAGAGCTTAAATTCTCGAACAGAATAATTATGCAAATTATCGAATCCTATACACGTGAATCTGGTGTAAGGATGTTAGATAAGACTCTGTCGCAAGTTGTGCGTAAGGTTGCTCTGAAAATTGCTACTTCCGAGGAGTATAATGTCAGCGTAAAGAAAGCCGATATACCTAAATACTTAGGACAACCAAGGTATGTGCCCGAAAAATACACATATCACGATATGCCTGGAATAGTCACAGGTTTGGCGTGGACTGCCGCAGGAGGCGAGATTTTATTTATCGAAACCGCTGTTAGCAAAGGCAAAGGAAACCTTACCATGACTGGAAACCTCGGCGATGTGATGAAAGAGAGTGCCGTTCTTGCTTTAGAATATCTGAAATCACACTCCTACCTGCTTAATCTTGAAGACGATACCATAGACCAATGGAACGTACATATTCATATTCCAGAAGGCGCTATACCAAAAGATGGACCTTCGGCAGGGATAACAATGGTTACATCAATAGCCTCTGCACTGACAAAACAAAAAGTGAAATCGAATATTGCGATGACAGGTGAGATAACCCTACGCGGAAAGGTACTTCCGGTCGGAGGAATAAAAGAAAAAATCTTAGCTGCACGCAGAGCAGGTATTGTCGAGATAATTTTGTCGGAAGAGAATAAAAAAGATCTGTTCGAGATAAAAGATGTCTATCTCGATGGCTTAAAGTTTCACTTTGTAAAGACAATTGAGGAAGTTTTGAAATTATCCCTTGTCTAAAGCAATTAACAATATTATGGGTAACGTTTTCAACGTAGAGACGGAGCATGCTCCGTCTCTACACCCCCAAATACCCACCACTCATTAAATTTCCCAACAATTTATTTATCAATCACCCATTATCAATTGTTAATTGCATTTACCTTTCTCCTTATCCCTTGTACCTCTTCTATAAGTAGATTAGTCAGTCTCCCAAAACCCAATTCCTGCTAAATTGTCAGTCAAACAGTGCAAAATTGTCGATTTTCCGTATTGGCACAAATTGTGAAATAATCCCAATCGTAGATTAAAAATTAATGTTTAACTTAAAATATTTAAAACAATGGCAGAAATAAAAGGAAAAGTTTTGGCAGGGAAAGTACTTGTTAAACCAATGGAAGCCGAAGAAAAAACAGCAAGTGGGATATATATTCCCGACAGCGCAAAAGAGAAACCACAACAAGGAACAATAATGTTGGTTGGCGCAGCTAAAAAAGACGAACAGGTTGAAGTAAAAGTCGGAGACACTGTTCTTTACGGCAAATATTCAGGTACTGAAATAACTATCAATAACGACAAGTATTTATTGATGAACCAAAGCGACATACTGTTTATCATGTAATTATTGAGTAGTAACCAAAAAATTAAAAATCTAAAAAATTATGGCAAAACAAATAAAATTTAATCAAGATGCACGTTCATCAATTAAAGTAGGTGTTGATGAGTTGGCGAATGCAGTAAAAATAACACTTGGACCAAAAGGTCGCAACGTAGTTATCGAAAAGAAATTTGGCGCACCTCAAATCACAAAAGATGGTGTAACTGTTGCAAAAGAGATTGAACTAAAAGATCCTTTAGCAAATATCGGAGCACAAATGATTAAAGAGGTTGCTTCAAAAACCGCCGATGACGCAGGTGACGGAACAACTACAGCAACAATACTTGCACAAGCAATGATTCATGAAGGCTTGAAAAACGTTACCGCAGGCGCAAATCCAATGGAGTTGAAACGTGGTATTGACAAAGCTGTGAAGATAGTTGTTGACAAAATAAAATCGATGTCACAAGAAGTTGGTGAAGATATAGAAAAAATTGAACAAGTTGCACGTATCTCAGCAAACAACGATGTTGCAATAGGTAAATTAATTGCCGAAGCAATGCAAAAAGTTAAAAAAGAGGGTGTTATAACAGTTGAAGAGGCAAAAGGAATCGATACGACTGTTGAAGTTGTTGAGGGAATGCAATTCGACCGTGGATATATATCTCCGTATTTCATAACCAACTCCGATAAAATGGAAGCTAATTTGGATAATCCTTTAATCTTGATTTATGACAAGAAAATCAGCACTATGAAGGATTTACTTCCAATTTTAGAGCCTGTTGCACAACAAGGAAAACCTCTTTTGATTATTGCAGAAGATATTGATGGCGAAGCTCTTGCTACATTAGTAGTTAACCGTATTCGTGGTGCGCTTAAAGTTGCTGCTGTTAAAGCTCCTGGATTTGGAGACCGCCGCAAAGAGATGTTAGAAGATATTGCTATCCTTACAGGTGGCGTTGTAATCAGCGACGAAAAGGGTATGAAATTGGAAAACACAACCCTCGACATGTTAGGTAAAGCAGAAAAAATTACTGTTGATAAAGAGAATACAACAATTGTCAACGGAGCAGGAGCAAAAGAGCAAATTCAAGCAAGAGTTGCACAAATTCGCAAACAAATTGAAACAACAACATCAGACTATGATCGCGAAAAACTACAAGAGCGTTTGGCTAAATTAGCAGGCGGCGTTGCTGTTCTTTACATCGGTGCAGCTAGTGAGGTAGAGATGAAAGAAGCAAAAGACCGCGTTGACGATGCTCTACACGCAACACGCGCAGCTGTTGAAGAGGGAATTATCCCCGGCGGTGGTACAGCATATATCAGAGCAATAAAAGAGCTTGAAGGCGTTGTTGGCGATACGACTGACGAAACCACAGGTATTTCAATTGTTCGCCGTGCAATCGAAGAGCCTCTACGTCAAATAGTTGCCAATGCAGGAGAAGAGGGAGCAGTAATCGTACAAAGAGTTAAAGAGGGTAAAGACGATTTCGGATACAACGCTCGTACAAACGAATACCAAAGCCTGTTTAAAGCTGGTGTTATTGACCCAACTAAAGTAGCACGCGTTGCACTTATTAACTCTGCATCAATAGCAGGAATGTTCTTAACAACAGAATGTGTAATTGCTGAAGAGGTTGAAGACAAACCGGCTATGCCTCCAATGGGCGGCGGAATGGGTGGCGGAATGGACATGATGTAATCCCAGTTCATTATTAAACTTAAATATATCTCAAAAGGGTTGCTCGAAAAAATAACGGGCAACCTTTTTTATCCTAACACACGACCTGATACCTAATAAACCAAATTATTATTTTTGAGTTTTAATATAAAACATGTAATTTTGTCAGTAATAAAATCATTTTATGAGTCGAGAATTATTAAGTGTTAAACAAAGGTTTGGAATTGTTGGAAACAGTCCCGGAATTGACCGTGCTATAAAAACCGCATTGCAAGTAGCACCTACCGAAATGTCTGTCCTGATTGTGGGAGAAAGTGGCACAGGAAAAGAGTTTTTTCCAAAAATAATACATCAACACAGTATCCGAAAACATAAACAATATATTGCTGTCAACTGTGGCGCAATACCCGAAGGCACAATCGATTCCGAACTATTTGGACATGAGAAAGGAGCATTTACCGGAGCAATTGATGCGCGAAAAGGATATTTTGAAGTAGCGGACGGAGGAACTATTTTCCTTGATGAAGTTGGAGAACTTCCGGCACAAACCCAAGTAAGACTTCTACGAATTTTAGAAACTGGCGAATATATACGTGTAGGCTCTTCTAAAGTACAAAAAACAGATACACGTATTGTTGCTGCCACAAACGTAAACCTTGAAAAAGCCGTTCAACAGGGAAAGTTCCGCGAAGACCTCTATTACAGACTTAATACTGTACCCATAAGGCTTCCGGCACTGCGGGAAAGGAAGGAAGATATTTTTGCCCTGTTTACATTCTTTGCAAGTGAAACTGCTGATAAATATAAATTTGATCCCATAAGATTGACCCCCGAAGCACTTCATATGATTGAAAACTATCGTTGGCCAGGAAATATCAGACAGTTAAAAAACGTTGTGGAGCAAATGTCAATTATTGAAAAAGAGAGACTACTAACTCCAGAAAAAATAGCTAATTATCTCCCTGAGATAAACACCACAACCCTACCAACCTTAAGTACACAAGGGCGAGAACCCGAATCACATACCGAACGTGAAATATTGTTTAAAATCTTGTTCGATATGCGAAAAGAGGTTCACGATCTTAGACAAATGGTTTACTCAATGCTAGACGGCAAAGAGCCTGTCACAAAGCCAACATATGAGCCACAAGCTGAAATTTTTGATACTCAAATAAGCAAATTGCCTGTTAAACCTATTGAAACACCAATTTTTCAACCAACTCCCCAACCCGAGTCAATTATTCCAAAAGATTCGATAATTGAGGACACTTTAGAGGTTGAAGAAGAGTCACTTTCATTAATTGATAAAGAGAAAGAGTTGATACAAAAAGCTCTAAACAGGCATAACGGTAAACGAAAACTTGCCGCTGAAGAGTTAGGAATATCAGAAAGAACACTCTATAGAAAAATCAAAGAGTATGATATCAAATAAACGTTTCGTTACTCCAATAGTTACTGTTTTGTGCGCTGTCTTGTTTTCTACGTGTACAGTAAACTACTCATTTACAGGAGCGTCAATACCTATAGAGGCAAAAACATTTTATATAAAACCATTTTCAAATATGGCTCCGACTGTAAATCCACAATTGGCGCCACTATTGAGCGAAAAGCTTAATGACCAAATAATGTCGGCAACCTCATTAATTAGTGCAAGAGTTGATGGCGACATGCAATTTGAAGGCACCATTGTTGGATACAGCATCTCTCCTGTTGCATTGCAGGGAGGAGAAGTTACTGTAGCAGCTAAAAACAGGCTTACAATTACGATAAAGGTAAAATTTCAAAACCGATACGAGCCAAAGAATGATTTTGAAACCAATTTTTCACAATATGAAGATTTCGATTCTGGTGTAGATTTGATATCAGTTGAGCAGACGTTAACAGAGCAGATTGTCGAAAAGTTAGTAACAGACATATTTAACAAGGCATTTGTTAATTGGTAATTTGTTATCACAAGTATTAGGAGTAAAACACAGATGCAAGCAGACCAATTTTTCAGTATTTTACAAAATCCTAACAATATCGAAAACGAATTTGTTTCAGAACTCGATACTGTTTTGGCTGAATACCCTTGGTTTCAGGCAGCACATCTGCTAATGGCTAAAACGTTGCATATACGCCACGATATCAGATTTAAAAACAGGCTTCATCTCGCAGCCACACATCTGCCCGACAGAGAAAAGCTTTACGAAACCCTGCACTCTGTGGTAAGCTTATTAAATCAAAAACAACCACAATCAAAAACAAGCCCTTTACACCCAACTGAAGCAGGGACAGTTAAAATAGAAACTACTATTGTTGACAATTCCATTGAAGCACGGCTAAAAATTGCTGAGATCGAAGCATTTATAAAAGAGAATGATATGCTCTATTTCGATTTTGAAATATCACACTCTTTTAAACCCGATACAACTAAGATTAAAAGTTTTGATCCAATTGCAGAGCTCGAAAAATTGCCACCTAAAAAGATAAAAACAACCGATAAAGACGAAAACCGTTCACAAAAAGAGCAGCAATTATCTTTGATAGATAAGTTTATAAATGAACAGCCGAAAATAACTCCAAAACCAGTATCTGAACAGACTCCGCAAATAGACATAAGTAAAGATTCAGTAACAGAAAAACACGAATTTTTAACCGAAGCTTTAGCCAACATTTACATAAAACAGAAATTATTTGACAAAGCAATTGCAATTTATTCAAAATTAAGTTTGAAATATCCCGAAAAAAGTAGTTACTTTGCAACCCAGATTGAAAAAATAAAACAATCAATTAATAAAAACCAATAAAAGCATACTATTATGTACATTTTCGTAACCATACTTATTTTTATAGTTTGTATCCTGCTTATTCTTATCGTGCTAGTACAGAACTCAAAAGGAGGTGGTTTAGCAGCAAACTTTACAGGCAACACTCAAACTATGGGCGTTCGCAAAACAGCCGATTTTCTTGAAAAGGCAACATGGACATTAGCAGGAATTTTCTTTGTTCTTTGTGTTCTGTCTGTTGCTTCAATTCCAAAAACAGAGACAGAGTACAAATCAGCAATAGAAGATAAAGTACAAAATATTCAAACAACTAACCCAACGACACAGCCTACACTACCTGTGCCAACAGAAAACAAGGAGAACCCAAATTAGTTAATTGAATATAATCAAGCATATAGCTGCCCAAAAGGCAGCTTTTTTTGTCAAAAAATTAAGAAATAAAAACAAGCTTTTCTAATTTTCTCTTCACAATTAACTGAATTTTAGCTCACTAATTTTCATTTATACATTTTTAATTGTTCATTGAAAGTCGCTAATTGGTCATTGCAATTGTGAATTTCTTGTTGAAAACTCATTTTCCAGAAACCTTCAATTATCGCTATCTTTGCACGGTACAATAATTTTCCTTATATTATAATATGACTGTCCCACAATACTCCGAAGATAGCATTAAAACACTCGAATGGAACGAACATATCCGAAAACGTCCCGGTATGTATATCGGAAAGCTCGGTGACGGAACATCATACGACGACGGCATATACGTACTTATCAAAGAGGTCATTGACAACTCTATTGACGAATTTATGATGGGCTATGGCAAAACTATCGAAGTAGATATTAACGAAAACAGCGTTCGTGTTCGTGATTATGGACGTGGGATCCCCATCGGGAAACTTGTTGAAGTCTCCTCTAAGATGAACACAGGTGCAAAATACGATAGCTCAGTTTTTCAAAAGTCGGTTGGATTAAACGGAGTTGGTATTAAAGCGGTAAACGCGCTTTCAACACAATTTGAACTTACATCGTTCCGCGAAGGAGAAAAACGACATATTACCTATAGCGCGGGAGAGTTAACTTCTGATAGCGACATACAAGCCAGTAAAGATAAAAACGGCACCGAAGTTTTGTTTGTTGCCGACGACTCCCTCTTTAAAAACTATAGTTATAACTACGAGCACGTTGAAGCGTTACTACGAAACTACGCCTATTTAAATACAGGGCTTACTTTGATATTCAACGGTACAAAAATCCAATCAAAAAACGGATTAGCCGATTTACTAGAAGAAAACATTAGCGAGGAAAAAATTTATCCAATTATACACTTTAAAGGTAAAGATATAGAGCTTGCTTTAACCCACGTTCGTCAATATGGTGAATATTATCACACCTTTGTAAATGGTCAAAACACCGTTCAGGGAGGAACTCATCTTTTGGCTCTGCGCGAAGGGTTAGTAAAAACCGTACGCGAGTTTTACAATAAAGATTATGATGCTTCCGACATTCGTCAAGGTATTGCAGTTGCTTTAGCTATTCGTGTACAAGAGCCTATGTTTGAATCACAAACAAAAACCAAACTTGGTTCAAAAGATATTGGTCCTGACGGTCCTTCGGTAAGAAACTTTGTTATAGATTTTGTAAAAGAAAATCTCGACAACTATTTGCATAAAAACCCTGAAGTTGCAGAAGAGTTGCAACAAAAAATACTTGGAGCCGAGCGCGAGCGAAAGGCAATGCAATCGATACGAAAGATAGCGCGTGAGAGAGCAAAAAAAACAAGCCTGAACAACCGCAAGCTACGCGATTGCCGTATCCACTACGGAGATAAAGACCCCCTTAACGAAAAAACATCAATTTTTATTACCGAGGGAGACTCGGCAAGTGGTTCTATTACAAAATCACGTGATGTTAACACTCAAGCAGTATTCAGCCTAAGGGGAAAACCGCTAAATACCTATGGTTTAACCAAAAAGATTGTTTACGAAAACGAAGAGTTTAACCTTTTGCAATCGGCACTTAACATAGAGGAATCAATAGACGACCTAAGATATAATAAGGTTATTATTGCCACTGACGCCGATGTCGATGGAATGCATATACGCTTGCTACTTATAACTTTCTTCTTACAATTTTTCCCCGATTTGATTCGGAATGGACACCTTTATATTCTGCAAACTCCCCTGTTCAGAGTTAGGAACAAACAGAAAACCATATATTGTTATAACGACGAAGAGCGTCAACGTGCAATTGCGGAATTGAAGGGAAAGCCCGAAATAACTCGCTTTAAAGGCCTTGGTGAGATATCACCAGACGAGTTCCGTTCTTTTATTGATGATAATATCAAGCTTGAACCAGTGACCATTAAGAAGGGCGATAAAATATCAGAACTACTATCATTTTACATGGGGAAAAATACGCCCGACAGACAAGATTTTATTGTCGAAAACCTTCGGATTGAGGAGGATCTTCCCGAAGCAATATAATTTTTACAGCTAATTTTTAATCAAAAACATTAAGAATGTACGACGAAACCACTCCATATCTTGAAGAGTCCGACTCAGATAACCCCAACAAACCTGCTGAATCGGTCGAACAGGATAAAACAACCAAACTTACCGGTATGTATCAAAACTGGTTTTTGGATTACGCGTCGTATGTTATATTAGAAAGAGCTGTTCCCTACTTAAACGATGGTTTAAAACCCGTACAAAGGCGTATTTTACACGCCATGCGCCGTATGGAAGATGGCAGATACAACAAGGTTGCCAATATTATCGGGTCAACAATGCAGTTCCACCCACACGGCGATGCCTCAATCGGTGACGCTTTGGTAACATTAGGTCAAAAAGAGCTGTTAATTGATACGCAAGGAAACTGGGGAAATATATTGACCGGTGACAGCGCAGCAGCACCTCGATACATCGAAGCCCGACTGAGCAAATTTGCACTCGACGTAGTTTTTAATCCCAAAACTACCGAGTGGAAACTCTCCTATGATGGTCGAAATGAAGAGCCTATAACGCTTCCCGTTAAATTCCCATTGTTACTAGAACAAGGCGTTGAAGGAATTGCAGTTGGTTTGGCATCGAAAATATTGCCACATAACTTTAACGAACTGATAGATGCTAGTATAAAATATCTTAAAAATCAACCCTTTGAGCTATATCCCGATTTTTCGACAGGAGGTTTAATTGACGTATCAAAATACAACGATGGTTTAAGAGGTGGAACAGTTAAAGTAAGAGCAAAAATTGTAAAAGAGGACAACAGAACATTAAAAATTACTGAAATACCGTTTGGTACCACCTCTGGCTCAATCATTGACTCAATTGTAAAAGCAAACGATAGTGGCAAAATCCGTATTAGAAAGGTTGACGACAATACAGCCGACAAAATAGAAATTTTGGTACATCTTGCATCCGGAACCTCGCCTGACCAAACAATTGATGCATTATACGCCTTTACCACATGCGAAAGCAGCATATCTCCAAACTCGTGTGTTATATTCGACAACAAACCCCATTTTCTGCCTGTAAGCAAGATACTTAAATACTCCGCCGACAGAACTCTAAACCTGCTGAAATCCGAATTAGAGATACGGTTAGCTGAACTAAACGAGGATTGGCACCTGTCTTCGTTGGAAAAAATATTCTTTGAAGAGCGCATTTATAGACTTTTAGAAAAAGATACTGACACCTGGGAACAGGTAATCGAGGCTATCGACAGAGGTTTTGACCCATTCCGCGACAGACTTAAACGTGAAATCACACAAGATGATTTACTAAAACTAACCGAAAAACCCGTTAGAAAAATATCAAAATTTGATATAAAAAAGGCTGACGAACATATAAAAGATGTTGAGGTGGAAATCGACGAGGTGGAAAACAATTTGGTTCATATTGTTCCCTACACAATCCGCTGGTTTGAACAGATTGCTAAAAAATATGGCAAGGGTCGCGAGCGTAAAACCGAAATACGTAACTTTGAAACCATTGAAGCTACAGAGGTTGTTGCAAACAACGAAAAACTATACTGTAATTACAAAGAGGGCTTTATTGGAACAGGGTTGAAGAAAGACGAATACGTCTGCGACTGCTCTGATATTGATGACATTATCGCATTCTGCGCCGACGGCACATACAAAGTTGTTAAAGTCGATTCAAAGGTATTTATTGGAAAAGATATTATTCACGTTGATGTTTGGCGTAGGAACGACAGCCGAACAACATACAATGCCATTTACCGCGATGGAATGGGCGGAACATACTACGTTAAACGCTTTAACGTACGTAGTGTTAGCAGAAATACAGAGTATGATGTAACGATGGGCAAAAAAGGCTCTAAAATATTGTATTTCACTGCAAATCCCAATGGAGAAGCCGAGGTGGTTAAGATATTTCTAAAACCGAAATTAAAACTTAAAAAGCTGTCGTTCGAATTCGATTTTAGTTCTCTTAGCATAAAAGGACGACAAGCAAGGGGAAATATTTTATCAAAAAACGAGATACATAAAATACAACTTCAAGAAAAAGGTATATCAACATTAGGCGGACTTAAAACCTGGTTCGACCCTGCTGTAATGCGCCTTAACAACGATGGCAACGGAAATTATCTCGGAGAATTTAAGGGCGAAGACCGAATTATTGTTTTTTACAAAAACGGAAAATATATAACTACAAGCTTCGAACTCACAAATCGCTACGAGGACAATATCTGTTTGATTGAGAAATTCTCGCCGGAAAAAATCTACTCATGCGTGTTTTACGATGCCGAGCTATCACTCTTTTATTTAAAACGTTTCTCTGCCGAACCTATAAACAAACCATCCTCTATTGTTGGGGAGCATGAGGATTCATATATTGTGATTATCAGCAACCACCCACAAGCCGTGTTCAATATTGAGTTTGGCGGTAGCAACAAAAATCGTCCGGATGAACAGGTAGTTGCAGAAGAGTTCATTGCAGTTAAGAGCGACAAAGCCAAAGGAAAGCGACTTTCAAACTACAAGATTGCCAAAATTACCGAAATTTCTGCACCTCTTCCGGAAATAGAAGATAAAACTGATGACAACACTGAAAATGGAGAAGACCCTGACAGTAACGAGCCTATTCAATTAACTCTTGATTTATAATGTCGAGGGTTTATTTGATAGGATTTATGGGTGCAGGTAAAACTTCCGTGGGTAAACGACTTGCCCGCAAAATGCGATGGTCGTTTGTCGATACCGATAATATCATAGAAAAGGAGTTAGGAATAACTGTTCAGGAAGTGTTTGACCAACTTGGCGAAGAGTGGTTTCGTGAATATGAACAAAAAGTTATTATCAAAACAACATCGTTTCAGAATACGGTTATTTCAACAGGAGGTGGAACACCATGTTTTTACAACAACATGGATATAATCATTAATAATGGTCTATGTATATATCTCCGAATGCCACCAAAAGAGATTGTTTCACGGATATCACAATCGCAAAAAAAACGCCCTCTTGTTGATAATCTTAGGGGAATAGAATTAGAAAAGTATGTTGAAAAAATATTAGCAAAACGTGAAGCGGTCTATTCAAAAGCACACATCATCGCAGATGCGCTAAATCCTAACCTCATACTATCTCTTGAACAACAGATAAAAAGATACTTTGGAACTATAAAATAGACAACAATAGTTCTACTCGAAAATTATCTTTCCTGTCAAAACCGCACCATTTTTCCAGATAAGCTTGTAGAAATAGGCTCCTTTTGAAATATTACTTCTTTCAAATTCAAAAGTATCTGTAACTTTTTCTCTTGAATAAACTTTCTGCCCTATAATATTGTATATTTCAAATGTAGCATTACCTTTTTCTTTTTCTGTCAACATAACAGTTACTTTTGTCGTGGCTGGGTTTGGATAAACTAAAACTGATGGTT
Organism: Bacteroidales bacterium; assembly: GCA_012519055.1. Classification (NCBI taxonomy): domain Bacteria; kingdom Pseudomonadati; phylum Bacteroidota; class Bacteroidia; order Bacteroidales; species Bacteroidales bacterium. The sequence continues at coordinate 70,410 of JAAYQU010000023.1, forward strand.
TCCGGACTTTGTTTGCAATACCCACATTAGATGTTTGACATACAGTTGTATCAACATCAGTCCCTTCAACGATAACCCTGTAGCAAAGTAAAGTACACCCCTCAATACTAAAATCAAAAGGATAGTAACACAAGCAATTAGCATAGTCACACTCTTGCACTTTTTTGATTTTTATTACGTTTTCGGTAATAGTATATACAAGATAGTTTTGACCACAACAGTTCTCATAGGTTCTTCCTTCTGCAAAAAACGTATTATTTCCCAAGTGAAAATTATATACTTCATTATAGAAAGATCTATCACAACCAGAAGTGTAATAGACTGTATCCGTTTGTCCAAAGGCAAACATACCTATGAACATAAATAGTGCTAATGTAAAAGTTGCTTTCATACGCTTGAATGTTATTTGATTTTAAAAAAGTTATATGAAACTCAAATCATTATGTCGTGTCCGTTTCATAACATTCGGTCTGTACAAATCTACATCAAAACAACCACAAATGCAACATATTGTAAATAATAATTTTATGGTATACAAAATTATTATACCAATGTTACAGATACATAGTTTAAAAGAGCGATAGCGAAATTTTGACTATTATAGCCATTCAATCGGTATTATCTGTCATTTATATCAACCAACAAAGAAAGAGGCTGTCTCAAAAGTCTCATTTTACAAAAAAGCAGTAAGGTGGCTCAGAAGTGTCCAAATGCAAGGCACTGAGATTAAGGGCGAAGGAGCGTACATGAAGTACGTGACTGAGCCCGAATATCGAAGTAACGCAGCAGTTGGGCGCTTATGAGACACCGCCTATAATTATTTATTTTTTTTCTCTATAAAAGAGATGTAAGTTTTTCTGTTAAAACAGCCTTAGAAACGGCTCCTACTTGTTTATCAACAACCTCGCCGTTTTTGAAAAACAGAATGGTAGGGATATTTCTAATTCCGTATTTAACTGCAATTGAGGGAGCTGCGTCAACATCAACTTTACCCAAAACTGCTTTGCCTGTAAATTCAGTATGCATCTCTTCAATAATTGGAGAAATCATGCGACATGGTCCACACCACTCTGCCCAAAAATCTACTAATACTGGTTTATCAGATTTCAATACTTCGTTTTCGAAGTTGCTTTCAGTTAATTCAAGTGCCATAGTTTTAACGTTTAAACTTTATATAATTATTTATTTTTTCGTTCTGATATTTGTCACAATAACTTTGCCATAATATTAATTTATTGAAAGTTCAATATCGTAGTTTTTTACAAATTTCAGAAAATTATTATTAAAAATAATTTTTTCTCTTTTTGGATATAATTCAGTAAATAGGTTGTCATCCTTATCTTCTACGACAATAGTGACAGTTACATTACCCTTTGTTTTATCAATAATCTTCGCAAAATCTTCAATAAAATCATCGGTTATTTCTGTCAGGGGTACTTTCATTCTAACACGTTTTATATATTTTTCGCGTATCTCTGACAGCATTATTATCTCTTTTACAAAAAATTCAGGTCTGACATCGTCACCTTTTTTCCACCTGGGAATCTCAACTCTGCCCTTTACTAAAACAAAAAAGTCTTTTCGCAACAAAGGACTAAAATTTTTATAATTGTCCCGGAATAGGGCAAATTCATACGTTCCTGTGTAGTCTTCAATTTCATACCTGCCATACGGTTCGTTATTTTTGGTTGCTTTAACTTGCTCAGAGGTAACAATGCCGGCAATTGCCACATCTGAATTTACAAAGTTTTCAATATTTTGAAGATCCGCAGTTTCACAAGTTGTGAAGTGTTCTATTTCAAACTTATAATCGTCTAATGGGTGCGCCGATAAATATATCCCAATAGCATCACGTTCGAGCTTTAAGGTGTGGGATTTTGTCCACTCCGGAATTTCAGGCAGTTTGGGCTTAGGTATTTCCATCTCCTTGATATCGCCAAAAAGTGTAGGCTGTTTATTGTTTTTTTCGTTTCTAACGGCAGTCCCATATCTCGTCAAAATATCAATAAAACTGTTTTCTGTATTATCAGAAAAGTATGCGCTGCGAGATATTCCAAAAGAGTCGAACGCTCCTCCGGCAGCCAAGGCTTCAATATTTTTCTTGTTAACAATGTGGAAATCAACTCGTTCGGCAAAATCATAAATATCTTTAAATGGTCCATCTTCCTCACGTAACTGCACAAAATGTTCAACCACGTTTTCTCCAACCCCTTTTATTGCAGCTAATCCAAAACGAACGTTATTATCTTCATCAACGGTAAATTTTTTAACACTTATATTGATATCGGGTCCAAAAACTTCAATTCCCATTCTTCGGGCTTCGTCCATAATGGTTGTGATTTTGCTGATATCGTTGAGGTTCGAGCTTAACACAGCTGCCATAAAATGCGATGGATAGTGCGCTTTTAAATATGCTGTCTGATAAGCAATGTAAGCATAGCAAACAGAGTGCGACTTGTTAAATGCATAATGTGCAAACGTTTCCCAATCGTGCCATATTTTTTCAATTAATTTTTCCGCCTCTGAGTTGTTTTGCTTACATCCTTCGATAAACTTCTCATTTGCTAAACACCCCTCAATAAAGTTATCTTTGAGTCTGCTCATTGTGGCGATATCTTTCTTGCCCATTGCTTTACGAAGGTTGTCGGATTGACTTCGTGTAAAGTTTGCCAACTTTCGCGACAAAAGCATTACCTGTTCCTGATATACAGTAATCCCATAAGTGGACTGCAAGTGTGATTCCATAAGCGGATGGTCATAAACGATTTTTTCCCTACCATGCTTTCGGTTTATAAAAGATGGTATGTAAGCCATTGGTCCCGGTCTATAAAGAGCATTCATAGCAACCAAATCTTCGAAAACAGTTGGTTTCAGCTGCTTTAAGTACTTTTTCATTCCCGCAGACTCGAATTGAAACAGAGCTGTTGTTTCGCCACGACCGAACAGATCAAAGGTTTTTTTATCATCTAATGGAATTGAGTCAATATCAATAACTTTACCTGTGGTAGCTTCAATATATTCAAGGCACTCTTTTATTATCGACAATGTTTTTAATCCTAGAAAGTCCATTTTCAGCATTCCCACAGACTCTACATACGAACCGTCGTATTGGGTTATCAGGAGATTGGCTCTTGAATCTTTGCAAATTGGGAGATAGTTTTCCAAATCATCTTTGCCGATTATAATACCGCAAGCATGTGTTCCTGTTTGTCTGATTGTGCCTTCTAGGTCTTGTGCAATCGAAATAAGTTTTTTCTTACCCTCATCGTCCCCTTTCATTATGTTACTCAAATCGGGACTCTCTTGAATGGCTTTTTCGATAGAATCGACCCTATCTGGGATAAATCCAGCTATTTGATTTACAGAAGGCAAACTAAAATCCAGGTTTCTTCCCACATCTCTAATAGCCATTTTGGCAGCCATTGTACCAAATGTTATAATGTGTGCAACTCTGTTATAGCCGTATTTTTCAACCACATAGTTTAGAACTTTTTCACGACCCTCGTCGTCAAAATCGATATCAATATCGGGCATTGAAATTCTGTCGGGATTCAAAAATCTTTCAAACAGCAGGTCATATTTCAATGGGTCGATATTCGTAATTTTACAGGCATACGCCACAGCCGAACCTGCCGCTGAACCGCGCCCGGGACCTACGATTACCCCCATTTCGTGTGCTTTTTTGATAAAATCGGCAACAATAAGAAAATATCCGGGATAGCCCATTTTCTTAATGGTGTCAAGTTCAAAATTTAACCTCTCTTCAATTTCTGGCGACAAAGGGTTCCCCCAACGCTCGAAAGCCCCTTCGAATGTAATATGCCGCAAGTAATCGTTTGAGTCTGAAAATCCTTCGGGTAGAGGAAAATCGGGCATTATCGGTTCTGAATTTAATTCAAAATGCTCTATTTTATTTACAATTTCACGTGTATTTTCAATAGCTTGCGGATAGTCGGCAAAAAGTTCAAGCATCTCTTCCGTACTTTTCAAATACTCGTGACGCGTATATCGCATTCTTGTGGGATCATCATACTTCTTGGCAGTCATAATACAAAGCAGGTGGTCATGCGATTCGGCGTCATCTGCTTCAATAAAGTGGACATCGTTAGTGGCAATGACTTTTATATTGTGCTTTTCTGCAAGTCTCTTAATAGCCTCGTTTACAATTTTTTGCCTTTCGTAAACATCTTGTCTGATAGCCGGATCTTCAGCCGGATGTAGCATAATTTCTAAATAAAAGTCATCTCCAAACAGGTTTTTATACCACTCTATTGACTCATCAACAGCCGATTCGTTGCCTTGCAAAATCAATTGAGGTATTTCGCCACCCAAACAAGCTGACGAAGCAATAAGTCCTTCGTGATACTGCTCCAACAGCTCCCTATCAATACGGGGTCGATAGTAAAATCCTTCGGTAAAGGCACGCGAAGAGAGTTTAAGTAAATTTTTGTAACCTGTTTCATTTTTTGCCAATAGAACAAGATGGTATCCGCTTGAATCGTGCTTCCCCTCCTTGTCGTGACGTGTGCGCCGTGCCACATAGGTTTCCATACCTATTATTGGCTTAATTTCGTTTTTAATAGCTGTGTCATAAAACTCCTTAATACCGTACATTGCACCGTGATCGGTCAAGGCAATACTGTCCATGCCTAGAGCTTTGGCTTTAAGTATCAGTTTCTTAATTTGCGAAGCTCCATCTAAAACAGAGTAGTGCGAGTGTACATGCAGATGTGTAAACGAAGTCATAACTTGGAATAATGTTTTAATGTTTTACGTGACAATCTTTTAATGTGATTATAGAGTACTAATACGTTTTATAAAATTAATGGATTTTATAATTGTGTTTGTTAAGTTTAGATTGTCATGTTCGTTTCTTCAAAATTAAAACTTTTAAGGCTTAAAAGAGAATTTATTTATTAACATTTCATGTTGATAACTTATATAAGTCGCTCAATTAATTTAGAACAACAGCTTTAAATAAAATTGATTTTTTAAAAAACTCATACTTCATATTTAATTTACTCAATACGCTGTTTTTAGATATAACCAACAAATTTTGATTAATTTTGTATAATATTTGTTATCACAATTAATTCTTTTAATTCGTTCAAAATATTTACTACAATGAAATTCAAAACATTTATGATTAACATATCATTATTGACAGCTATGGCTGCTTGCACAAATCAAACCACAAACGACAACCCCCTTTTAAACGATTTTAGTGGAATTCACGAAACTCCCCCATTTAGCAAAATAAAGGTCGAACATTATGTCCCGGCTGTTAAAGCTGCTATCGCAGAGGCAAAAAAGGAGATTGATGCCATAACCAACAACAAAGAGACTCCAACATTTGAGAACACTGTACTCGCTTTGGAAGAGTCTGGTCAACTTTTAAGAAGGGTGTTAGGTATTTTCTATAATCTGAATGAAGCTGAGACATCGCCTGAAATGCAGGCAGCTGCAAGAGAAATATCACCCTTAGTAACTGAACATAGCAACGATATCAGCCTAAACGAAAACCTATTTAAACGGATAAAAGAAGTTTATGATAATCGTGATAAATTATCGCTAAATGACGAGCAAATAATGCTCTTAACAAAGAGATACGAAGGATTTGTTAAGAATGGTGCTAACTTGGCTCCTGAACTGCGTGAGCGTTTTCGCGAGATAAATAAAGAGTTGTCACAACTATCACTACAATACAATGAAAACGATTTGGCGGAAACCAATGATTTTATCCTTCATATTACCGACAGCAATCAACTTTCCGGTTTGCCCGAAAGCGTTATTGAAGCAGCTGCGTTTGAGGCCAAAGAGCGAAAAATGGAGGGATGGGTATTTTCCTTACACCTACCCAGTTATTATCCGTTTATACAGTATGCTGACAATCGCCAATTACGTGAACAAATGTACAAGGCTTATGCTTCACGATGTAACCATAATAATGAACACGACAATAAAAAAATTGTCGAAGATATTGTAAACAAACGGCTTGAACGTTCAAAGATGCTTGGCTATAACTCTTACGCCGACTATGTTTTAGAAGACCGAATGGCAGAAAGTGCCACAAATGTCAACAGTTTTCTCAACGAAATATTCGAAGCCAGTCATCCTATTGCTAAAAAAGAGAAAGTGGAAATGGAAATATTTGCCCGTTCATTAGGGTTTGAAGGCGAATTACAACGTTGGGACTGGTTGTATTACGCAGAAAAAATGAAAATGCATCTGCACAATATCAACGACGAAATGACAAAGCCATATTTTGAACTGTCAAAAACTCAGCAGGGCATTTTCGATTTGGCTAATAAACTATATGGTTTAAATTTTAAATACAATCCCGAAATTGAAGTTTATCACCCCGATGTTAAAGCTTACGAAGTAACCGATAGCGACAACCGTTTTATGGCAGTGCTTTACTTAGACTTTCATCCACGTCCATCAAAAGGCAGTGGTGCCTGGATGACATCGTTTAGAAAACAGTTTGTACGTAATGGAAAAGATATAAGACCTTTGATTTCATTAGTATGTAATTTTACTAAACCAACAGATTCAAATCCCTCATTATTAACGTTTAGTGAAGTCGAGACTTTCTTGCACGAGTTCGGACATGCTTTGCATGGAATGTTATCGGACGTAACTTATGAAAGTTTATCGGGAACTTCGGTTTATCGCGATTTTGTTGAATTGCCGTCGCAAATAATGGAAAACTGGGCTATTGAAAAAGAGTGGCTCGATTTATTTGCCACACACAACAAAACAGGTGAAAAAATTCCGACCGAACTGATTGAAAAACTAATTTCAGCCGATAATTTTCTGACAGGATATTACAACGACAGGCAGTTAAGTTTTGCCTCTCTTGATATGGCTTGGCATTCGCTAACAAATCCGTTAAACGAAGATGTTGAAAGTTTTAACAATAAGGCAATGAGCAAGTTTGAACTGTTCCCCGATGTCGAGGGTGCTTGTATGAGTACTACTTTTGGACATCTGTTCTCTGGAGGCTATGCAGCAGGATATTACGGGTATAAGTGGGCTGAAGTTTTAGATGCTGACGCTTATTCGCTGTTCAAACAAAACGGTATTTTCGATAAAGAGACTGCTAGGCGTTTTCGCGACAATATCCTTTCAAAAGGAGGAAGTGAACACCCAATGCAACTCTACGTAAAATTTAAGGGGGAAGAACCGTCTATTGAGGCTTTTTTAAAGCGTAGCGGACTGAGCAATTAGCAATGAACAATTAACAATGTGTTGTAGAGATGGAGCATGCTCCGTCTTTACTTATTTTCCAATCCATTTTTTAAAGGCACTGTTTTTAAGGCGGCTAACGGTTACTGTTTCGTCAAAAGGGGGATTGAGTTTCAGAACAAGTTTTCCTCCAAAATAGTCCTCAAAACTTACTATCGAGTCGATATTTGCCAACATGTTTCTTCCCGTACGGAAAAAAACATTGCTATCTAACTCTTTTTCTAATGACTCAAGGGTCATATCAACCCGATATTCAGACCTGTCTTTCATTCTTGCAAATGTAAGTTTGCTCTGGCTATAGAAGTAGGCAACTGAACTTACATCTATCTTAAAATAGTTTCTGGCTCCATGTATTAAAATTCGTGTACGATATTTTTTCTCTCTGTTTGCAATAATATCGTAAAGCTCTTTGTAATTTGGGGTTTTGCTTATTAAAGCTATATTTCTCTCAAACTTCTCGATAGATTTCAACAGCTCCTCCTCTTTTATTGGCTTAAGCAGGTAATCTATACTATTTACTTTAAATGCTTGAATTGCATAATTGTCATACGCAGTGGTAAAAATTACAGGTGTTGTTACATCAATCTTTTCAAAAATCGAAAAGCATACACCGTCGGCCAATTGAATGTCCATAAAAATAATATCAGCACTGTTAGATTGCAGCCACTCAATACTGTCGGCGACACTCTCAAGCAACTCAACTATTGTCCATTGCGGTCTAAGCGAATTAATCATACCTTGCAAAAGCCGCTGATTATGTTTTTCGTCTTCAATTATTAGCACATGCATGGTTATACTATATTTTAATTTTGTTCAATTAACGGTAACGATACTGTAAAATACTCATCATCGGAAACGATCTTGGGCTTTTCTTCTGTTAACATTTCGAAACGTAGAACAAGGTTTGTCAACCCTTTACCCGTCGAGTCACTTGTCTCTTTTAGCAAAATATTGTTTCTCACTGTAATTTCATCACTAGTGGATGTAACTTCAATCATCAAAGGATTTTTTTGAGTGGCAGCATTATGTTTTATTGCATTCTCGACAAGAAGCTGAAGAGATAGTGGCGGCAAATGTTTATCTAACGATTCTGGATCAATATCAAATACAACTTCCAACTTATCGCCAAGTCGCTCTTTATGGACAGCCAAATATGCTTTAATAAACTCTAACTCATCTGTCAGGGCTATAGTCGTTTTTTGCGCACTTTGAAGCACATAACGATATACATCGGTGAAGTTCTGCGTAAAAGTTACTGCCGACTTAGGATCATATATTATCATAGATTTCAGCACACTTAAGTTATTAAATAAAAAGTGTGGATTTAATTGATCTTGCAACGAATTGTAATCGCTTTTAAGTTTTGCCTCTTTTAGTCGGTCGATCTCTTTTTGCGAAAAAATCCATTTTTCTGTAATTCTAATAGTTATGGAAACCATGACAAGAAAAAAGACAAAAATTAGTCCCAATACCACCATAAGCCACACAATTCTTTGCTTAAAAATATCTTCAAAAACACTAAAATTATCGAAATATAGTAATGCAAAAAATCCGATTGCAAAGCTCAAGCAAAAATGTATAAATACTCTTATTTTGATTTTTGATGGGATAGGGAAAAAACGTTCTGATAAATTATCAAATAAAACATTAGCTTCGGTTAAAACAACAAATACTGCAATAGCCTGAGCGTAAACATATGACGGTACATTAACATCTATTTCAGTCGTAACGTTTTCTGCAAGAAACAGAAAGAACGCTCCTACAAAAGAAACCAATAAAACACGAATTAACGTGGTTTTAAAAGTATAGGTTGATAACCGACTTATAAAATGTAACTCGTTATTTTTCATTTTAATATACAAGTGTTATTTAAAATAATATACAAATTTATTTCTTATTTAATAATTTTTGAACAGTTACGACCGTTAAGCAAATTAAAATAGAAAAAGTATATTTATCAACAACATAATGCCGAAATGATTGTTTTTGACATTGAGTTGAAATATAAACCATTAAATATAATTGAATAAATTCTTTATTTATTTATTTTTCAATAACTTTGACACAGTAAACATAAACAACATTTATAATGTTTCATGTAAAATAATAGTTTAAAAAACAATAGAGATGAAGAAAAACATATTTTTATCATTACTTTCAAGTGCTTTGATTCTGCTGCTTCTGTACGGCTGTAGCAAAGAAAATAAGTTTACAGTAAGAACTAAAAGAGCAACCAGTATTACCTCCAACTCAGCCATAACAGGCGGCGAATTTGCTAATACAAAAGTAAGCCCTCCTACAGAGTTTGGAGTATGCTGGGCAACTCATTCCACCCCAACAATTAAAGATAATAAAATTGCAGGCTTAGGAGAGTACACAGATTTTTTCTGTCTGATGACAGAATTAACACCTGCTACTACATATTACGTAAGGGCATACGCTATTAACGATGTAGGGATGGTTTACGCTCCCGCAATCAGTTTTACAACTAAGAAATAGTTTGTTAACAACATTTCTTATCGAATAGTTTTCCAAATATTGCTTTATCGGATAGCAATATTTTTTAACTTCTAAGGTACAGCTGAAATAGTTTGTGATATATGCTTGAGCACAGAAAGCCAACTGTTTTATAATAAAACAGTTGGCTTTCTGTGTCTCTAGATATAAAAAAGAAAAAGTATAAAACCGAATAAAATTTGCATAATAAACATATGTTTATTATATTTGCATGAACATATGTTCATAATTTTGTATTATGCAGTTACGTCGTAGAAATTGGAGAAAAGTTATAGAAATGCCACCGATAAATGGTTTTATGCCATTTGGAGGACAAATAAAACCCCAAACCGAACCAGTCCTTTTGTTGGTTGAGGAGTATGAAGCATTGAAACTTTGCGACTATGATGGTTTAAACCACCATCAGGCAGCGGAGTTGATGAATATTTCTCGCTCTACTTTTACAAGAATCTATATGTCAGTGCGTCAAAAATTGGCAAAAGCTTTTGTCGAAGGACGCACAATATCAATCGAGGGGGGGAAGATTTATTTTGATAGTAATTGGTATTACTGCAAATCGTGCAAATGTCAGTTTAATAATCAAAACCAAAGTGTTGAAATAACCGAATGTGCACTATGTGGCTCGAAAAATATCGAAGCACTAAAAGAGAATAGCCAATCTGATATTCAAGAGGTAACAGAATATTGTTATTGTATCAGATGTGGCCATAAAATTGCAAAAAGGCGCGGACAACTGCGTTCGCAAAATGTTTGCGCCGACTGCAACACTGAATTATAAATAAAACCTATAAATATTTAAATTAACAATGAAGGTAGCAATAACATCAACAGGAAACAGTTTAGAATCAAAGCTTGACCAACGTTTTGGACGTTGCGCTTATTTCGTAATTTACGATACAGAAACCAAATCAACTGAGTACTTTCCAAATCCAAACAAAGATGCTCCAGACGGAGCAGGACCAGCATCGGTACAGTTTATTGCATCTCGAAAGGTAAGCAAAGTGGTGTCTGGCGATTTTGGAATAAAGGTAAAACCTATATTGGAAAATCTTCAAATTCAAATGATAACACTTAAAGATCAAGAGAAAAATATTGGAGAGATAATAGAGATGTTAAATCATTAAAAATGATTAGGACAGACCAAGAATATAAATTTTTAAAGCGGAAAGGAATTATTATGATGGAATTTAATAGAACAGAGCCAACGGGACGAGGTCTCGGGATGGGGCGTGGTTACCGCGGAGGTGGTATGGGCAGACAGTGTCGTTTTAGAGGTGGTTGGCAAGGAAACAATCGAAACAGAGGATTTCGATTTATGGAGCAAACTGAACAATCAGAAGCCAACGCACAAAGAAGAAATTACGGAATGTGTAATTTTCGTATGAGGTTAAACCAATAAAATATAGATATATGAACAAAAAAATTGCACTTCCTATGGAAAACGGGCTACTATGCGCCCATTTCGGACATTGCCAACAGTTTGCAATTGTTGAAGTAAACAACGGCAAAATTACAAACACACAAATGTTAACACCTCCCGAGCATGTGCCAGGACTATACCCAAAATGGGTTGCCCAACACGGTGTTACTGATGTAATCGGTGGAGGAATGGGACAAAAAGCTATTGACCTGTTTCATCAACAAAACATCAATGTTTTTATTGGCGCACCTTTGAAACCTGCCGAAGAGTTAGTTAACGATTTTATTAACAACCGATTGCAATTAACTGCAAATTACTGCGACCACAAGCGTGGAGGCAGTCATCAATGCGGATAATAACAGCTTAAGATTGTTTCAAACTGTGACAAATTACCCCCGAAAATTGCACTATACTATGATACGGATACAAATTTCGGGGTTGTCTTTTTATTTTAGACATTGTTAGAAACACTATAACAACCTTATAATTACTTATAATATGAGAATTGCAATAGCGAGTGGAAAGGGAGGGACAGGCAAAACATTCTTTTCAACAAATCTTTTTTATGTACTTGATAAAAAGGGACATAAAGTCACTCTTACTGACTGTGATGCAGAAGAGCCTAATTCCAATCTGTTTTTCAACGGAAGACAAAGCAAACAAATTGATGTAACACAGATTAACCCGATTATCGACCTTGAAAAGTGCAAGTATTGTGGAAAGTGTAGTGAGTGGTGTAACTATAATGCTATTTTCTTCTTATCTGAGCAAAAAGTAATTAGCGTTCTTGACAACCTTTGTCACGGCTGTGGGGCATGTTTCGAGGCATGTAAATTTAAGGCTATTAACGAAAAAGAGGTTTCTCTCGGCAAAATTAACTTTATCGACATTAGCGAAAATTCACAAATAATTGAATCGCGCACTAAAGTTGGAGTTTATACTCCTGTTCCGCTTATAAAACGGGCAATTAAAGAGTCGGGTAACCGCGGAATTATACTTTTCGATGCCCCGCCCGGAACTTCGTGTCCGTTTATTCATACGGTTGACAGTGCCGATTACATCATTCTAGTTACCGAACCTACACCATTTGGATTAAGCGACTTAAAACAATCAATTGAGATATTAAAAGATTTAAACAAACATTTCGGGGTTGTAATTAATCGCGCTGATGATGATTACCGAGACATACACAACTACTTACAAGTAAATAAAATACCGTTATTGCTTGAAATACCATTCGATAGAGATATAGCAAAACAATATTCTCAGGGAGAAATTTATGCCAAAACAAACACCAATTTTGGCAATACTCTTTATAAAACTGTAAATAAAATAATTAATGAATATGGAAATAGCAGTAATTAGTGGTAAAGGGGGGACAGGGAAATCGTTTGTGAGTGCAGCATTTGCCACAATTCCTGAACGAGTTTTTTTGTCTGATTGCGATGTTGATGCAGCCAACCTGTATCTGATTTTTTCGCCCGAAATTAATTTTGAACAGATATACATTGCAGGTCAAAAAGCCGAAATAGATTACGACAAATGCACAAACTGTGGCTACTGTGTCAATTTTTGCCGATTTGATGCCATGTCAACTAAAGAGAACAGAGTAGTTATTAACGAAACGTTATGTGATGGGTGTTACCTTTGTGTACGCATATGTCCAGAAAATGCTATAACTATGCTCGACAACGATAAAAGCCGAATGTACGCCGGTACTTTCAGAAATGGGCAAATGGTTTATGGACGATTGGCTCCAGGAGAAGAAAACTCTGGCAAATTGGTTAGTATGATACGCGAAAAAGCCAAAACCGAAATTATCAAGGGAAAATTTAAAATACACATTATTGATGGACCTCCGGGAATTGGCTGTGCTACAATATCATCAATTACGGGTGTTGACCGTGTTGTTATAGTTACCGAACCAACGCTCTCGGGAATACACGATTTAAAACGAACGGTGGAATTAGCATCTAAATTCGACCTAAAAACTTGGGTAATAATCAATAAATATGACCTTAATACATCAATGTCGCACAAAATTGAAAGTTACTGCAAAGAAAACAACATCTCATTTGCCGGAAAAATTCCATTTGACAAACAAGTGGTTGAAGCTATGATGAATTGCAAAAGCATTATAGAGTACCAGCCTAAATCAAAAGTCTCAAAAATTATAACAGAGATTTTTAATAAAATACAGCATGCAAATTAGTGGACATATAAATAACATTTTTTATTTTTAATATATCATAAAACAAAAAGATGAACAATTTTAATAAAATTAAAATTCCCGACGTAAAACATATTATAGCCGTAGCTTCAGGCAAAGGAGGTGTCGGAAAATCAACAGTATCAGTCAATTTGGCTGCTACATTAGCACGCCAAGGTTTTAAAGTAGGCATGGTCGATGCTGATATTTACGGTCCCTCAATTCCAAAAATGTTGGGTATTGAAAACGAAAAGCCTTTAGTGGAACAATCAAACGGTAAAGAGACTTTTTTCACCATCGAAAAATATGGAATGAAAATCATATCAATAGGGTTTTTCATTAAAAAAGATCAAGGCCTTATTTGGCGCGGACCATTGGCAGCAAATGCCATTTTGCAGTTGTTTGAAAATACTCAATGGGGCGAACTTGACTATCTGATTGCCGACTTTCCACCTGGTACAGGAGATATTCAATTAACCGTTATGCAAAAGCTTAAACTTGACGGAGTAGTAATGGTTACAACTCCACAAGAGGTTGCACTCAACGATGCTCGCAAAGCTGCATCGATGTTTGGGAACAAAGAGTTAAACGTGCCAATTTTTGGAGTAGTTGAAAACATGTCGTGGTTTACACCAAAACCTCACCCCGAAGAAAAATATTATATTTTCGGCAAAGGTGGAGGAGAAATGCTTGCAAAAGAATTAAAAACATCCCTCTTAGCACAGATCCCTTTGGTTATAGAAGTTGGCGAAGCCGCCGAACAAGGCTTGACAATTTACGACACTTCCGATATGTCGGTTATAAAAGAATTTGAAAAAATATCTGATGTCATTGTTCTCAAAACATCAGACGTTTAACACAAAAAAACAGAGGCTGATATTTCTAACAGCCTCTGTGATTGTTATATATTTTGTTTTTTAATATCTAATCTTTTATTTTTCGACATTGCCCTTTCCTATCGCATACACATTAAATCCAATTTTTCTCAACTCATCGTGATTTAATATATTACGGCCATCGAAAAGCGATGCAGGCTTTAACATATTATCGTATATGCGTTTCCAATCAAGGGTCTTAAACTCGTCCCACTCCGTTACTACTGCTATTGCATGGGCATTTTTGCATGCCTTGTAAGGATCCTTATGAACATTTAATAATCTCTCATTCTCCTCTGAAGATCTCGTTCCTAAGTTATTCAAGTCGTTTTGCATTGCTTTCTCCGGAACTTTGGGATCGTAAACATGTATTTCTGCTTGCTCCTCCATTAAATGGTCAGAAACATAAATAGCGGCAGACTCACGGGTATCGTTTGTATCTTTTTTAAATGCCCAGCCAAGCATGGCAATTTTTTTCCCTGATAGCGTATTGAACAATGTTTTTATTATTTTATCTGCAAAACGACGTTTCTGATAATCGTTCATAATTATTACCTGATTCCAATAAGCGGCAACCTCAGGTAAACCAAAGTGTTCGCATAGATAAACCAAATTTAAAATATCCTTTTGAAAACAGCTACCTCCAAATCCTACCGAACTTTTCAAAAACTTTGGACCAATACGACTGTCTGAGCCAATTGCCTTCGCTACTTCATCAACATCTGCATCGGTTACTTCACAAAGTGCAGAAATACTATTGATTGAAGATATTCTTTGTGCCAAAAAGGCATTCGCTGTTAATTTACTTAACTCTGACGACCATATGTTTGTTTGTATAATTCTTTCACGTGGAACCCAACGTGCATATATTGAGGTAAGTGCTTCGATAGCTTCTAATCCTTCCGGGGTTTGGTCTCCCCCTATCAAAACTCTGTCGGGGTTTTGCAAATCTCTTATTGCGGTACCTTCTGCCAAAAATTCCGGATTTGACAAAACCTGAAACTTAACTTTCGACGAGCTTTGCGCCAAAATTGTTTTAATTGCACTTGCAGTACGAACCGGTATTGTCGATTTTTCAACAACAATTTTATCGCTTTCTGCATATTCTGCTATTTGGCGTGCACACAATTCCACAAACTTAAGGTCAGCTGCACGACCTTTACCAACACCGTATGTTTTTGTGGGCGTATTAACACTTATAAAAATCATTTCGGCTTCCTTAATGCCATTAATTACATCGGTACTAAAAAACAGATTTCTACCGCGCGACTCCTTAACTACTTCGAGCAAACCCGGCTCGTAAATTGGCAGCTCATCGGTTTGCCAGTCGGCAATACGCTTTGCATTAATATCTACAACTGTTATCTTTATTTCTGGACATTTTTGTGCAATAGTAGCCATTGTTGGACCTCCAACATAACCTGCTCCTATACAGCAAATATTTTTTACTTGTTTCATCGTTATTTTTGATTATTTGAGCCCAAAGATACTCTGTTTTTTCATAAATAGCTACACAACAAATCAAACTGAAATTCATGCAACTCATAAAACACAACTAACAAATATATTTTTGTACTTTTGCAAATAAAAACATGAGTCGGCAAACAACACTTCTCGCCCTATCTCCTGAACAAGTTCGCGGTGAAATTACAAAATTTGAAATGCCTAAATATACATCCCAACAAATTGTTGAATGGATTTACAAGAAACGCGTTTCGAATTTTGACAAAATGACAAACATCTCTGCTAATCACAGAAAAATTTTGAACAATAATTTTGTTGTCGGAACTAAAGATCCTGACATGTACCAAACATCGATTGATGGAACAATAAAATATTTGTATAAAACATCGGAAGGATTGGGGGTTGAAGCAGTTTATATCCCCGAAGAAGATAGGACCACACTATGTGTATCATCGCAGGTGGGTTGTAAACTTGGCTGTAAATTTTGTATGACTGGTCAACAAGGATTCGATTCAAACCTTTCGGCTGCCGAAATAGTTAACCAAGTATATTCACTCCCAGAATTTCCCCAATTAACAAATATTGTGTTTATGGGAATGGGCGAACCTTTTGACAATTTAGATGAAGTATTAAAAGCTTGTAATGTTTTGACTAGCGATTGGGGTTTTGGGTGGAGTCCAAGACGTATTACTGTCTCTACTGTTGGGATAACAAACAAACTTACACGATTTCTCGAAGAAAGTAATTGTCATTTAGCAATTTCATTACACTCTCCTTTTGAAAATGAACGTGAGGAGTTGATGCCCGTACAGAAATCAAACAACATTAAATCAGTAATAAATATATTGCGCAAATACGATTGGCGGGGACAACGCAGATTATCGTTCGAATACATAATGTTCGACGGAATTAATGATAGCGACAATCACATAAAAGAATTAACGAAACTTCTGAACGGGCTGTTTTGCAGAGTTAATCTTATAAGGTATCACGAAACCCCTCTACTCCCCTACAAACCTTCGCCCAGCGAAAAATTAATATATTTTAGAGATAAATTATCGGATAACAATATTATCACTACAATCAGAAAATCACGGGGTGAAGATATTTCTGCAGCATGTGGAATGCTTTCTTACAAAACAAAAAAATAATCCGGTGTAATTGTTTTGTTTCAAAAATCAGCCCCTGTCAAATAAAAATACTTTGCTGTACGATAAAACTTTGCTCACACAATACCTTATTTTGATCAAAAAATATAGTATGTTAGCCAAAATTTATTAAAAATTATTCTGTTTATTTTGTTAAAATCTTATTTTTAACGTCTGATTTACGTAACATAACACCTAAATACGTTTGAAAAAGCATATTGTAGTTCTGCTTTTGGTTTTGCTATGCTGCTGTGATACACTTAGTCTGTTTTCACATCAGTTAGTACGAATAGAACCCGACTCATTAAATTGCGTTGTTGAGGTACAAAACAATACTTTTGTATTGCAGGTCCCACATAATGCAAATATTGAAGTTTTAGGAGACAATAAAATATTCCTCGTAGACAACAATGAAAATCTTTATTTGGGAAGCTTAGATAAGGGCAAATACGATATTGTTTACATTAGTCCTGATGGTCAAAGAATTCAAGGACATTTAATTGTAACAAATTCGTTATTAACAGGAAAAGCTTTACTGTTAGGAATTTCTCTTATAATAAGCTTTATTTTGCTGATTTATTTTAGTATCAGATTCCGTTTTGCCCATGAACGAAAAAAACTAAAGTCTCTTCTATATGAGAAAACGGAGGCTTTTATTAAAGAGCAAGAGAGATATGAAATGGCGTTGGCAAAAAAAGAATCAGATTATGTTGAATCAGATAAACGGCAAAAAAATAAAGGTGTTAGGTATAAAATGGTTACTGTTTTGTTTAGTAACGTAGTTGGGTTCTCTAAACTTACAGAACAAGATAAAGCTGAAAAGCTAATTGATGATTTAGATAGATTTTACTATCATTTCGATGAAACAGTTAAAGACTTAAATATAAAAAAAATAAAAACCATTGGCGACACATATGTTTGCGCTGGTGGAATTCCAAAGAAAAACAGGACTAACCCTATTGAAGTAGTATTAGCAGCTTTTGAAATGCAACAATATATGATACATTTAAAAAGCAGATATCCAGAAGAAGAGGAGAAAATATGGGGGCTGAGAATGGGTATCCATACAGGTCACGTATTTGCACAATTTGAAAGTGAGAAAGATCTAAAATACGATATTTGGGGAGAAACGGTTAATATTGCTAGCAGAGTTGAAGCTACCGGTGATTTAAATAGAGTAAATATTTCAGGCAGTACCTATGAATTAGTTCGAGACTATTTCATTTGCCAATATTATGGAAAACTTCCTGTTAAATATCAGGGCGATGCCGATTTATATGTAATTGAAGGATTTCGCCCACACTTGTCAGTTAAAGGGGAAGGATTGGTCCCAAATCATGATTTCCAAATTAAGTTAGCTTTTATTCGTTTCGACGATTTAGAAGAGGAGATCTTAGATATTTTGGAACATGAGCTACCTAAAAATCTATATTACCACAATGTTAAACATACAATAGATGTTGTCAATCAAGTTGAAATAATAGCACGTCGTGAAGAGGTCAGCGAAGAGGAGTTGTTATTACTAAAAACAGCTGCACTGTTTCACGATATAGGTTACACTCGCGGATATAAAGATCATGAATTATTGGGAATTCAGAGAACAAAAGAGATTCTTCCGCGTTATAACTATTCAGAAGAACAAATAACAAAAATTTGTGATTTAATATTTGCAACAAGAATGCCACCAATGCCAAAAAATAAGCTTGAAGAAATTATTTGTGACGCCGACTTAGATTACTTAGGTCGAGTAGACTTTGTCCCTGTTTCCAATATGCTGTTTCGAGAACTTGTTGAAAATGAGGCAATTGAAAACAATATTGAAAAATGGAATAACGTGCAAATTGAATTTATTTCAAAGCACCAATATTTTACACAATCAGCAAAAAAATTACGTGACGTAAATAAGCATAAACAATTAGAAAATATTCGTAACTTAGCGGAATAATTCTTATAGGGTTCATAGATAAAAAAATAGACATGGATACAGAAAAGAAATATGTTGTTGTACCTTGGGACTTTACAGAAAGTTCAGAGTACTCGCTGGCTCATGCAATTCAGTTAGCACGTGTGATGAACAATGGTATTTTGCTTCTAAAAATTATCAGTACAAAGAAGGGGTTTTTAGGTTCAAAAAAGAGTGTCTCTACAAATGAAGTGGCCACTTTAAAAGAAAAAATGGAAGCTAAAGCAAAAGAGATTAAAGAAACCACCAAATTAGACGCGATTGCACTAGTAAAACCTGGAGACTCAAAAAGATTGGTTATTAATGAAATAAAATCAGCAAATGCAAACCTTGTAGTTTTGCCGTATAGATACCCTCTTGTTGGCAAACGATATAAAAATTCGGTGTTTAATTCCATTATAACAGAGTCTAACATTCCGTTCGTCGTAACCAGTAAACGTCCACGACACGACTATTACAAAGAATTAGTTGTACCTGTTGACCACGACAAAAAGTATAAAGAATCGTTAGCATGGATTTTATACCTATCGCGTTATTATAACTGCAACGTTAATATGATAAAACCGTTTATTACCGATCCTTTTATGAAAAAAGATATGGCAAATAATATCTATTTCACAAAAAAAATGTTAGACAAGCATGGTGTGGTTTACGGTATTAAAACAGCTAAGAGAAAACAACCTTTCAAAGCTGAAACATTCAGATTTACAGAACTTATTGATGCCGACATAATCGTAATGATGCTTAAACAATACAATAAATGGATAAGCAGGGAAGAAAAATTGAACACCTCTTCACCTATTATGATAGTACCTCCCAGAAGCGATTTAATTAAATATGGCGCATTAGCCTAATTGGCTCATAAAGTAACAACATAAAAGCACTACTGTTTCGCAACTGAATATAAAAACTAGTTACGAAACAGTTTTTTTTTATAATACATTATGCTATCTTTGTGTATTGATAACTTTAAAACAATAATATATGGAGAATAATATTGATTGGGGCAAACTTGGATTCGGTTATATAAAAACCGATTACAATGTTCGCTGTTATTATCGTAATGGAAAATGGGGCGAAATAGAAGTCTCAAGTTCAGAGTATATCCCAATGCATATGGCTGCCTCTGCTCTACATTACGGACAAGAAGCTTTCGAAGGAATGAAAGCATACTGTGGAAAAGATGGTAAAATACGTCTGTTCAGATGGGACGAAAATGCAAAACGATTGCAACGCTCAGCTCGTGGAACTCACATGGCAGAAGTACCATTAGAACTGTTCTATGAAATGTTAGTAAAAACAATAGAACTCAACAAAAGATTTGTTCCCCCATACGGGCACGGAGCATCTTTGTACATAAGGCCTTTACTAATAGGAACAGGAGCAGAAGTTGGAGTAAAACCTGCCAAAGAGTATATGTTTGTAATATTTGTAACTCCGGTTGGTCCATATTTTAAGGGAGGTCTTACCCCTGTAAAAATTGCAGTAGTTAGAGATAGTGACCGTGCGGCACCACTTGGAACAGGTACTCTAAAAGTTGGCGGAAACTACGCAGCAAGCTTACGCGGTACAGTTAAAGTAGTAAGCCAAGGGTATAGCTCGCCAATGTATCTCGACTCGTGCGAAAGAAAGTATATCGACGAAATTGGAGCTGCTAACTTCTTTGCAATTAAGGATAACACATATATTACACCTAAGTCAACTTCAATTCTACCATCTATTACAAACATGAGCCTTATACAACTAGCAGAGGACATGGGATTAAAGGTTGAAAGACGACCGGTAGATATCGAAGAATTATCGACATTTGAAGAAGTTGGAGCTTGCGGTACAGCAGCAGTTATATCACCCATTAATGAAATTAATGATATGGATAAGGGTATCGTTTACAGATTCTGTAAAGATGGAAAACCCGGACCAATTTCATTAAAACTTTATGAAACATTAGTGGGAATTCAATATGGTGATTTACCAGACAAACATAATTGGGTTACAATACTTGATTAATTATGTCACAAACATCAAAAGACTGTTATTAAAATTAAACAGTCTTTTGTTTTTTTAGTACAACAAATAACAAAAATATTTTTCAATTATAAATTAAACAACTAATATAAAAACAAAACAATAAAGAACCTCTAACACCATTTAAACAAATTACTAATATTTTTGTTATATTTGCATCATTAACTAAAGCTGTGTAAAAGACTCCACAGTGATGAACATAAAAATACTGAGTCTGTTAATTAAATTAAGAAGAATTATGAAAAGAATTTTTTTACTTACAGTTGTAACGTTTGCTTTAGCAAGCTTTACTAATGCACAACTTTTTGTGGGTGGTGAAATTAGCTTTGGCAGCACTAGTGGTAAGGTCAAAAGTGGTACAGTTACCGTAGAACAACCATCAGCGACTGATTTCGCTTTTGCTCCCATTATCGGATTTGGGTTTTCTGACAACTTTGAAGTTGGTTTAGAACTTTCCTTTATGACAAGTAAAGAAAAAGACCCAACTGTTGACCCAGCAGAAGAGTACAAAGCTTCAGGTTTTGGATTAACTCCTTTTGCTAGATACTATCCTATTAAAATGGATAAGTTTGGCGTTTTTCTCCAAGGTGGTGTATTGTTTGCTTCAGGCTCATCAAAAACTACAATTGGTAATGTCACAGTTGATGGACCAAAAATGTCAGCAGTTGGCGTTACTATTTTCCCAGGAGTATCATATGATTTGAACGATAATATATCTTTATTAGCACAAATCGATGGCTTTAATATCGGATACGTAAAAACGACTTTAAAACAAACTGTTAATATTGGTGGAACAGATGTTGAAGTGAAAGATAGTAATAACGCATTTGGAGCTGGAGTTGGCCTTAACGAACTTGCAACAACAGGAGCAATTACAATAGGAGCAGTTGTTAGATTCTAAGACAACATTCTTAAATATACAAAAAAAGCCACCTTTTTAGACAGGTGGCTTTTTTGTATCTAGTGACATTATAAAACTATAATTTATCAAAAGAATCATACCATGTTGTATGGTTTAGAGTGTTTTGAGCCCTATTTGTTTTTACATAAGAGATTATTTTCCTGTCAATCTCTTCCGACATATTGTCGAGAAAAACAATCTCAATTGGGATATAGAAAACAGGTAGTGTTGAATCCTTCATACTTTGAAGATCTTTTAATCGAACAGCATCTTTTTCGGTTGTAATAATAATTTTATTTGTTGCTTCAATTTTCTCAAACACAGTCTCAATCCTTGCTATATCTTTATCACCGTATTTATAATGATCCGAATAACGCAAGTCAATAATTTCGTTGCAGCTATTTTCCAAATGTTTTCTTAAAAGTGCTGGATTTGCAATACCTGTAAGAAGTAACACCGTATAATCTTCGATATTAAAATCATCAGGAATACTATCAGAATTACCCCACAGCGGAGTAAGTTTCCCATATTTCAAACTCGAAAATAGTAGTGTTTGATATGGATATAGATTTAAGTTTTTATAAATAATTCTTCGTTCAATAGGTTTCAAATCCATTGGTGATTTTGTTACCACAACAATATTTGCCCTATTAATATCAGCAGCAGACTCTCTTAATCTTCCGTAAGGGAGAATATGATCTTCGTATATTGGTCTGTTATAATCAATTAAAAGAATTGTTACGCCTGTCTTTACATATCTATGCTGATAAGAGTCATCAAGAATAATCACATCGGGATTATTCCCTATCTGTCCTGACACTATTTTATTAATTGCTTTCCTACGACTGGCAGAAACAATTACCGATACGTCTGGGAATTTTTGTTTTATCTGTTTTGGTTCGTCACCTATTTCCATACTTGTTGAATCTATAGTGGCCTCAACAATTCCCCTTGTTTCTCTCTTATACCCACGTGATAAAACTGAAATATTGTGTGTTTTATGAAGTAAATTTATTAAATATTCAACGTGTGGTGTCTTGCCTGTGCCTCCAACAGTTATGTTTCCAACACCTATCGTGGGAATATTATAATCAGCTGATTTAATTATCCCATGATCAAACATAAAGTTACGAACTCTAACTATTAACCCATATATTATTGAAAAGGGGAAAAGAAGTATTCTCATAGGTAAATAGTTTTATGTGTTATGGAAAACAAATGTTTTTGATTTCTCCCTGCTAATATACAAAAATCGTTAATAAAACTACCTAAAGTTATTGCAAAAGCAATTTTTTACAGTATAAAATGGATTCCGCTACGATATGTTATATAACACATAACTAAATATGTAAATATAACAGATAGTAATTTGTATCTTTGTGGTATAAATTTTAGTAAAATGACAGAAAAAATATCTTTAAATTTAGAATTACTAGAGCGGTCAAGCGATATGCTAAAAGCGCTTGCTCACCCTTTACGTATTGAAATTGTTAATCTTTTGCAAAATGACGAAAAAATGACTGTAAGTCAAATTCAAAAGCATCTTAATATAACACAGTCAGCTACATCACACCACTTAGGTATTCTCAAATATAATGGAATTGTTACAAGTCAAAGAGATGGGAAAAAAATGTATTATGAGCTGAAACACCAGAGATTAAGCCAAGTTATCAAATGTATAGCTACATGTGCATCTGAAGAAAAATAAATTTCCCCTTTTTCAACAAAATTCTTTATAAACCCTTTTGATTGCTCTGGCAAGTTGTTGTGGTTGTTCTACGAATGATGCATGCCCACACTTTTCTATCACTGTTACCTCGTGCAATGCACTGCCTTTGGTCATTTTATCAATCATTTGTTGAGTCAAAAACTGATCCGAATCACTGCCAATTAAATGAATAGGTGTTGAGCCATTTAACATCTCTGTATTGTCTGGACGATACGCCATTGCATACAAACAAGAGATTATCCCCTGCGGTTGCATGGTTTTAACTCGTTCAATCCACTCCGAAACAATGCTTACTAATCGCTGGAAATTAAAATCTGCTACCACTTTTGGCAAAAATAGTTGCGCTATTGTTGGTAATTTCCCTTGCTCTATTGCTTCTACTTCACGTAGGCGATTTTCCCTCTTTTCAGTGCTGTCAGCAAAAACGTTGCTGTGAAGCAGTCCTAGTAGTTTTGCTCTTTGTGGAACCTGTTTTACTACCGCCTGAGCCACATATCCTCCCATTGAATGACCATAAATAATAAATGTTTCTATTTTTAAGTAATCTAATAACGAAACAACTTGGTTAGCAATCTGCTCCATAGTTTGATGTTTCTCTATTGATTCGGAACAACCGTGTCCGGGAATATCTAATATCAAAGTTGGGATTTCGGGCATGTAGGTATCTATAAATTGTGTGAAAACATCCATAGATTCAAGGTATCCGTGAAGGAACACTATTGGTAGCCCTTCATTTTTTGAATACCTGTATTTTATTAGCTTTCCGTTTAGAGTTAATGTACACATTTATTATTTAGCTATAATCAGTTTACGACTCTCTATTAGTGCTGATTTGTTCATAAATCGAACTATATAAGCTCCCTCTTTGTAGTTGTTTGTATCTATTTCAATATAAGTTGCATTATCCAAAGTAATTTTCTCTATTTGTAATCCGTTGATACTGAATATTTCTATCTCAGTACAATTGGTGTTCCCTACGAAAACTGTCACTCTGTTTTTTGCTGGATTTGGGAAAACTTTACACTTTTGATTTTCTAGTTGTGCCGGTGTTGACACTGAGTCATATCGCCAAATTCCGAAAGCATATTCTCCCGGTCGCAAGCTGTCAACAAACGCATATCCACCCATCCAAGATAAATAATTCTGAATATCAATTTTTGTCCATGGTTGGGAAGGGAGTGCACGGTATAACATCTCTATTCTATCATTTGGTTCAGGTTTCCATACGCTATCAGCGGGATTTTGAGATGTTGTATGATTAAATCGGGCACGACCACGAAAATTTCCATACGACTCCATATTAATTGTCCAATAATAGTGTGGTGTAAGTTCTATCCCATCGAATATCTGTCCGTGCTCTTCGGGTTTAACAAAATTGTAGGTTACATGTATCCATGCCGAGTCGGTTGTTGTTTGCGGATAAACAATAAACGACTGACTACTAAACGATTGCTGTTGACCATAAAGCATATATTCATTTTTGATTGTGGCATCAGCTAAAAGCGAATTGTAGTCGACAATTGCGTACTTGGCGTTAAACGGTAAATTAAATGTTGATGTTCCACTCTTACCATCAAACTCAATTAAATGAGTTTCGTAAACCTCGGGAGATTGAAAAAATGAAACATTTACCTTATTTGCGTTCCCTATATATCTGCCACCTAAACGACTTTGCGTTATTTCGACAGTAGCCTGATTACCTTCTGTAGAGAAATTAGAGATTGCATAGTGAGGGAAGCCTGAATTAAATATCCAAGTGTCAAAAAATGGAGTAAGATCTGTCCCTGTTTTTTCTGTTAAAAAATCGCGTAACTGGTAAGTATTTTTAGATGTATGTGCATTTTCTGAAAACCACAACTTTACGGCTGCGAAAAAAACAGAGTCGCCTAAATATCCACGCAAAGAGCGGACAAAATCAGCACCTTTTTTGTAAACTGTTGTACCATAAGTGTTTTCGTGACTAACACCGTATAGAGGAATAAATCCTCCATCGTTTGTATGGGCGGAGGTCAATGCATATCTATGATTATCGAGAAAATAATTTTTCCCTTCTTCATATCCATCTCTTCCCTCTACAAAAATTCCTTCGCAAAAGGTTGCCCAGCCTTCGTTCATCCACATATCTTCGGCGGTTGCACATGTTACGCTATTGCCAAACCACATGTGTGATAGCTCGTGAGCCATAAGGGTTTGACTTGACAATGAGGTGGTTAACGCATCATTTGGATAAGCTATGTTCATAACGTGTTCCATGGCTCCACTGTTGAAATTTACTACTGTATATCCCGCACGAGGATATGGATATGGTCCAAAAGCATTTTCATATATCTGAAGCATTAATGGCACATCGGCAAAAGCAGTAGTTGCGGAAGATACTTGCGATGGTTTACAATAAATATCAATTGGGATTTGACCATTTAAACCTTGATACGAAAACTCAACTTTCTCTAATTCTCCTACAACAACACTAGTGATATAAGTTGCGACCGGCTGTTCAATTTTCCAATGCCAAACTTTATTTCCGTTGGCATCGGGAGCCACACTTTGGAACACTCCTCCACAAGTTGCTGTATGTGATGGAATTGTTGTGATGTAGAAATCGTAGGTTGCTTTATCGGTAAAATTGTCAATACATGGATACCAGCAACGTCCGTAAACATGCGGATTAACTCTCATGCCTACACCAAGATTAAAAGCTTGCCCCGAATTGAAATAAAAGCCTCCCCAACCTGACGGGTCTTTGGCTGGAACGCCTTGATAATATATCTCTGCTGATAAGGTGTCTGTAACATTATAGTTTTGAGTTGTAACAAAACGCACTACATCATTTGTGTGTTGAAAATCAACAACATTGCCGTTAAACTTGACACTGTCAACTGTCAGTTTCTGTAAATCAAAACCAAAATTATCCGAATAGTTAAAAAGTGGGCTAAACTCAATAATTGCTTTGCCACTTATAGTTGTTTGAGGGATTTGCGTTATATCTATATGCAAATTATAGTGTAAAACATCTATCGAATCGCGATGATTTGTTTGCCCCAAAAGTGTTGTTGTGACAAGCAATAAAAGGATTATTAAAGTTTTATTCATGATGGCTATGTTATTTAGTGTTTGTACTACTCTTGCGTTTCAAAATACTCAATGCTTTCTGACAAAAGACTCTCTTTTTCAATTGGAACGACTCCCGGTTTTTCACAAACCAATCCCCCTGCTATGTTAGCAATGGTGGCAACTACATCAGCTTTTATACCACACGCTAACGCAACTGCCGAAACACTTATCACGGTATCACCGGCTCCACTAACATCGGATATTTCGCGCTTTTGGGCAGGCATATGAAAGTATTCCTTTCCATTAGTAATCAAAACACCATGCTCTGATAGTGTTACCATTACATAGGTTGCATTTAGATGTTTCAACAGACTGTTTGCAGCATCTGCAACCGCTTTTGAACTGTTTCTAGGAACTCCTTCAAGTTTCATTCCCTCAACTAACTCTTTGAAATTAGGTTTAAACAAGGTAACATTTTTATAGTGCTCGAAATTGCGCTTTTTAGGATCTACTAAAGTTGGTATATTGTTTTCATTTGCAAATTGAACGACCTTACTGATAATTAGCGGAGTAACGTTCCCCTTGTCATAATCTTCAAAAACAATAGCATCGGGTTTGAATTGTTTAAGCATACTTAAACAATGTGAGATAAATTTCTCTTCCAGATTTTTGTCCAACGGATTTGATTCTTCATCATCAATTCTTAGTAGGTGCTGATTCGAAGATATAACACGGTGTTTTACAGTTGTTTTACGGCTGTCTGAAATCAGTATTCCTGACTGCTCTATCTCAGCTTTTTTCATCAACTTTAAAAACTCCTCTCCCTTGATATCGTCTCCAATAATTGCAATCATAATTGGCTCAGCTCCAAGCGATTTTATATTGATAGCAACGTTAGCAGCTCCTCCCATACGATTTTCTCGTTTGGTAACAGAAACCACCGGTACAGGTGCCTCTGGCGATATTCTTTCGGCTTTTCCCCATAAATATGAATCTATCATTACATCACCAATAATTGCTATACGTTTTGAATTAAATTGCTCGAAAAGTGATGTGAGAGCTTGTTGGTTCATTTTAAATCCGTTTTATAATAATATGTTCATAATGAAAACAGAAAAATCACAGGATAGTACAAAAGTAGCTATTTGTGTCAAATTTTCGAAATAATTTAGGAAATAGCATCTATATAGCTCGAAATGGATTTAACTACTTAGTAAAATCCTTATCAATTATATCCAAAGCTGACCTCAGTTACCTTCTCATCATGTCTATCAGAGAGCTAGCAGCAGCAGATATCTCATCTTGCTTAATAAGTCTTAAATGTTTTGTTGCACAAACATAAACTTTCCCAAATCTCCATTCAATCTCAAGAGGAGAGATCCTATTCATGGTCTCGTATTTAGCAACAATGGGCTTATTTAGTCCAAATCTAACGCCAAGCTCTCGTTTAATAAATTCAGCAGGGTCGCTCCCATGTATAAACAAAGCCTTTGGCCTAATTGTAGTAAATAAAAAATCAAAAATATCCGTTTTTCTTGAACCTTCATCTAACTGATTAACTGAATATGAGGGCTTTGAGTAAATGTTTGTCTCTAAACATAAATATTCCGAAAACACATTATTAATCAAAAATTCAATTTTAGATCTAGTCGGACTGTATTTTGTCCTTTTACCTTTTCGTTCATTTAGATAACTTTTTAACCAACTCGATTTGTCAAAATAATCATCTTGATAATAATCCCAAAAACTGCAATCCATTTTAGTTGCTGGATTAATTCCAACAATAAAAATTTCAGATTTTAATGGATTTCCATCACAAACAAAAGGTCTTAATGAATCATCTGCACCCATCAAAGCTCTAAGTTTTAACTTAAATTCCTGTGTATTCATATATACTTTCTACTTGTTAGCTATACTTTACTGTTATTTCAAAACGCACACAACTTGTTTATATTCACGGATATTAATTTGATAATCATCCTATTAACAATTGTTCATTGCTAATTGCTAATTACACATTGCCAGTTACTCGCTTCTTAGTGATACTATCGGATCTTGCTCCGCTGCCCGTTTAGCTGGAAGATATCCAAATGCTATTCCAACGCCAACACTAATAGCAAACGAAATTATTACCGAACTGGTTGTTACAACCGTTTTGATATCGGCAAATTTAGTTACTAATCCTGCACCTACAAAACCAAGAATAACACCGATAAAACCTCCGAAAAGGCTAATTAATGAGGCTTCTGAAATAAATTGCAGAACAATGTCGCGCTTACGCGCACCAACAGCCATGCGTATTCCTATCTCTTTTACCCGCTCCATAACATTTGCTAACATAATATTCATAATGCCAATACCCCCGACCAAAAGGGATATTCCTGCAATTGCCCCTAAAACCAAATTAAAAATATCACGTGTACGTTGTTGCTGCTTTAAAAGTAGTTCGGGAACAATGATTTCATAATCAGCTACTTGATTGTGACGACGAAATAGTATTCTATCCAATAAATTTCGAACATTGTCGAGATATTTACTATCAGAAACACTCAAAATTATTTTATCTAACTGATTTGTATTTATTTGTGCAATTTCAGTACTTGTTGTTTCTCTGTCATCGTCCCTTTTTTCGGCAGCTGCTTTTATCTGCTCTTGCGTAACACTACTTCTGTTTACAATTCGCAACAACATTGTTTCAACAGGAATATAAACCACTGAACTTGAGGTCTCTACGCCCATATCTTCCAAGTCGGATTTGGTTGCAACCTCTTTGTAAGTTCCCATGATGTGAAACCACTCATTACGACTTTTGATTTGCATACCTATTGGCGAATTTCCTTTAAAGAGTTTTTTTCCTAGTCCCTCACTAATAACGCAAACTGAAAGATTGTTATTCTGATGTCTTTCATTAAAAAATGAGCCTTCGGCAATCTCCACACCAAACAAATCAAAATAAACAAAATCGGTACCTGTCAGTTTTACGGGAATTTGTCTGCCTTCTGCCATTGCGTATGTCTCAACCGAGACTTGTGCACACGCATGAGCCAGATTGGGAACAATCTCTACAATGCTTTTAACATCTTTTAGTGTAAGCCCGGGCGAGTTTTTGCTTGCAATTTTGGTTTTATCGCTATCTTCAGCTTGTTCAACAACTTTTGGCACAACAATTATATTATTGACACCAACCATCTTCATCTGTTCTAAAATCTCCTGTTGAGCTCCATTGCCGATAGCAAGCATTGCAACAACAGCGGCAACACCGAAAATAATTCCTAAAGCCGTTAAGAATGACCTTATTTTGTTAGCCAATATTGATTCAACAGCAATGCCTAAATCGAGCCAAAACAGGTCAATCTCTTTACGAGGTATCCCAAAAATTTTCGCTTTTTTATTTTCGCTCTCCATGCTGTTTTCGCTATTTACTCTTGGCGATTTAACGAAATAATATCGCCAGCTTCAACTCCTTCTGTAATTACTACAAAATTTTCGTTTGATTCGCCTGTTTTTACTTCAGTTTTTTTAAAACTCCCTGAACGTTTTTTGTAAACTACCACTTGTCCTTTGTCGGCAAATACCGCATCTATCGGAACAAAAAGAACCGAATCGAACGAATTTACAAATATTTGGTTTGATGTTGTCATTGAGGGTTTTAATATCGAATCTGAATGTTCGAGACGGATTTGAACTTCAAACACTTTTGCATCACTGTTGGGCTTTTGTTCTCCGACATTAGCTACCTTTATTACCTCTCCCTTAATTTTTTTATCGGGGAAAGCGTCAATTCCAATCATCGCCTCCTGACCAACTTTTACTTTACTTATATCAACCTCATTAATATAGACTTTCGATATTAGCTTTGACAAGTCAGGCAGGGTTGCCACACCAGGATCCCACGGATTTATCTCCGAGCCAACCTGACGTTTACGTCCTCCCCACTCTTTTTTGTAAATTACCATGCCCTTTTTCGGAGCCAGCACAGTAAACTGATTTGCAATATCTAACAAATCTTGCGTGGTTTGTCTTACTTTAGCAAGCTGACTTTCAACCTCTTTCATTTTCGTAACAGCCTGTTCTGTTTTTATTTCATAATTCTCAACAGCCTGTTCAAACGACCGTTCAGATTTTAACAGATCGATTTCGGCTTGACGTATTGTTGCCGGTGGTTCAAATTTTGATTGCTCCAGTTTAATCTTACCCTCTTCATAGGCAAACTTCAGATTTACAAGTTCCTCGCGCGAGCCTCGCAACGACAAAGTTGTATCCAACTCGGTTGACTTAAGTTGATTTTCAACTTTCTGTATTTCAAGCTCATTCTCTTTCAACAATCTTGTTAACTCTGTTCTATCAAGTGAAGCCACATAATCGCCAGAATCGACAACGGTGCCTTCTGGTATCAAATCGGTTATTTTAACGGTGTAAATTCTAGCCCGTCTCAATCCCTCTGGTCCCATAATCTCCTCAGAGTTTTCAGCTTGAAGTTCTCCCGTCGTAGTCACAATAATGTCAAATTGTGACGGACTAACAGTGAATGTCAAGCTTGCTGTATCAACGGTTGTTTCTCTTCCGAAAATCAGATACGCAACCACTATCAAAGCCAACGGTATTCCAAAAAGAAGTATTTTTTTATACATGTTGTTCTGTTTTAATCGTAAAATGTCCAGCTAACACCGAACTTTATATTAAATGCCCTTATGGGATAGTTGAAAGCATTAAGATACGTTGTTTTTGTTGCTAATGATGTAAGATGCTCAAATCTAACAAATAAAACTAATCTCTTTATATGTGCGCTGGCAAAAATGTCAACAAGAGGGTAGTTCCCATATTTTTTTTCGCGTTGCATAAAATACTGATTTAACGCTGGATCAAAATCCGGTAAATAATATTGTGTGTTAAACCAACAGTCGATACCAACATTCAGGTTTGCGTGCCCACCCGTGCTTTTAAAGTTAAGCGGAGTATTGAATAAAATTGTGGTTGAAGCTGCAAATTGCGGTATATCTATAATTGTGTCATTTGAATTTTGATACAACAACTTCGCACGGATAGAGAAATATTTCCAGATTTTCTGTGTTTTTTCGACTCCTACACCCAAGACATCGAGATTATCACTGTAAATATTCCATTCTTGCTGATTATCAACCCATAAGTAGTTTTTTATTATGTTCGATTTAACCGAAAAGTCTATTTGATGTTTTGGGAAACTCCATTGAAAACCTATTCCAAAGTGCTCCTGGGGAGCCCAACGATTTTGCCACTTATAGTGATTTGAATAGTAGTTTTGAAGAAAATAGTCGGGCGTGGTTTTACTTTTTTCGGCGTTCAAACTTACGGTTGCTGTATCGGAAAAGAGACTATGTCTGTAGTTTATTTCAAAATATGTGTTATAATCCTCTTTCCTATATCCTTTGCTGATACCGCTTGATATTTCGTATGAAAAAGTCAATGTGTTTTTAAAAAAATTGCCAGAAAGTCTGTGTATGGAATAAAAGGTTTTAATTACAGTATCATTATTGTACTCAAAAAGTGTATCTGAATAATAATTGTTGTAAAGCTCCCGTCTATTTTTTACTAAAGTGCTGATTTGCAGGCTTTTATTCTTTCCTATATTGACAAACAATCCCGCATTATTCGTCATTTCTCTTACAGACAAAGTATCGGAGGTCCCTCTTTTATTAAATCTATTGGTAAAAAAATCAACCTCTGTATTTGTGACATCCAAATATGTGGTTTTAGAGGGATCGTAATATTTTCTTTGTGTTTTGTAGTACATCATTTCGTGCTTTATTCCAGCCTCAAAAAATGCTATCCTTTCATCTCCCTGCACTATAGCAAACTCGTGATTCATCAATCCGTTGAACAGGTTGATATCATTTCCTGCATTAGTAAGTCGTGTTGGCATTCTGCGTAGCTCTACGCCTGTTGAATCAAAAATATAGCTACCATCAACAATCCCTCCATTGTTATCAATTTTAATGGTATGGAAATTAACTGTAGTAAAATTCCGATAACGATAGTTCTGAATATCAAACCAAAAGGAACCTAACCTATTTCGAGACATTTGTGAAAGTAAAAACCCTTCGGTTGAATAAATATTGTATTTTAATCCTAAGTTAATATTACGATTAACATTCTGTGTATGAACAAAGTGAAACTGTTGATATTTATTACTTCCGCTAACGTAGTAAAGTCTGGTGTATGGTGATTTTGTATTATAAACCGCAACATCACGATGCGTAACTATGTAGGGCTTAAAGCATTGCACCGACCAATGTAAAAGATTGTTTTTAATTCGCTTATCAAATTCGGCATATAAAACAGGTTGTCCAATTTCGCCCAAGCTAACATTAAAAATATTAGACTCTTTTACCGGCTCGATATACACGAAATTTATTTGAGCCGTATCGAAAGGTGCTTCTATTTTTTGAAACGTTCTGCTGTACACCCATGACGTTATATGAGTTTCGGGAATAACTGTGTCTCTATTTATCCGTGTTCTGACTATCTTGCTTGGTTGATCCGCGCGAAACATCGTATCTGTTAACTCTTGCGCAGAGATATTGAAAGAAATGAACAGCAAAAAAATATGTAGAACAGGTGATTTGAGCATTAATAAGGCTTTTGAATTACAAACATAATTAAAATAGTATTACCCAGCCCAACTTTCCCTGTCAAGCGTTCGATATTGTATTGCTTCCGCAATATGGTGGTTCATAATTGCGTCAGAACCCTCCAAGTCGGCAATTGTCCGTGCAACTTTCTTAATCCTATCGTAAGCACGTGCTGACAATCCCAGTTTTTCTACTGCATTGCTTAACATCAATTGCCCTGCTTCATTCAGCTTAACGTATTTAG
This sequence comes from Bacteroidales bacterium, assembly GCA_012519055.1. Lineage (NCBI taxonomy): Bacteria > Pseudomonadati > Bacteroidota > Bacteroidia > Bacteroidales > Bacteroidales bacterium. The sequence continues at coordinate 103,812 of JAAYQU010000023.1, forward strand.
ACAACTGCTTGGAATTCATTTGTGCATTACAATATATTTTGTCTTTTTTAAATCTTTCAGATTGTATTTGACGTGCTTTTACAACTCTTTCTCTTATGCTTGCACTTGATTCTGAAGGAGTTGTCACAGCCAAGTCGCTAATGGGGACAGGCACAATTTCAATATGTAGGTCAATACGATCAAGCAGTGGACCTGAAATACGGTTCAGATATTTTTTTACCATACCTGGAGGACAAACACACTGTTTTTCAGGGTGATTGTGATATCCGCAAGGGCATGGGTTCATACTTGAAACCAGCATACAACTTGCTGGATATTCAATCGAAAATTTTGCGCGACTTATGGTAATTTTCCTATCCTCCAATGGCTGCCTTAGAACCTCTAATACAACTCGTCTAAATTCGGGAAGCTCGTCTAAAAACAGAACACCGTTGTGCGCTAACGAAATCTCCCCGGGCTGAGGGAATGTTCCCCCTCCCACCAATGCAACGTCAGATATGGTATGGTGCGGAGAACGAAAAGGTCTGTGAGTTATTAACGATGTGTCTTGGCTAATTTTCCCTGCTATTGAGTGAATTTTTGTGGTCTCCAATGCTTCTTGAAGTGTCAGCGGAGGCAAAATTCCTGCTACACGTTTTGCCATCATGGTTTTTCCTGCTCCGGGTGGTCCAATCATAATAACGTTATGACCGCCTGCGGCAGCCACTTCTAACGCTCGTTTTACTTTTTCCTGACCTTTTACATCAGAAAAATCTAATTCGTTTTCGAATGTTGCAGCCTCGAACTCCTTGTTAATGTCAACAAACGTAGGCTCAAAATTTGATTTTCCGTTTAAAAAATCAATAACCTGACCGATATTTTCAAGACCGTAAACTTTCAAATCGCCTACTACGGCAGCTTCCCTTGCATTTTGTGCGGGAATTATTATCCCTTCAAATCCCTCCTCAACAGCATTTATTGCAATTGGTAAAATTCCTTTAATTGGCTGTAAACTTCCGTCTAAAGATAGCTCGCCCATTATAAGATATTTTGAGAGTTTTTCGGAACTCACCTGTTCATCTGCTGCCAAAATACCCACAGCAAGTGTCAAATCGTAAGCCGAACCCTCTTTTCGAATATCGGCTGGAGCCATGTTTACTACAATTTTTTTGCCGGGTACTTTATGTCGATAAGCCATAAGAGCACTCTCAATACGATGTTGCGACTCTTTTACAGCGTTGTCTGGTAAGCCAACAAGAAAAAGTCCGAAGCCGGTTACGACATTTACTTCAACCGTAATTTTTGTAGCCTTTATACCGTAAACCGATGAGCCATACGTTTTTACCAACATGCATTAATAATTTAGCTTCATTAATATCTGCAAATCTAATAATTTTAAGCGTTAAGGAGATTGAAATTTAAGCGTTTATTTTAAGTCGTACTCTCTGGTTGAAGATGGCTGACTACCCTCTTGCCTAAGTTTTCGTATCCTATCTTCGCGTAGCTCTTTAACAAAATAGAACTCAAAATGATTATTCGGTGCAGGCGATGGTGAGAGTATAAACCTCAATTCCGGGGAAATAAGATAACAAGTTGGAGAGGCAACCACTTTATATTTATCCAAAATTTCATCATCATTAGTGCCATCTAAAAGCAGCCACTCGTAGTTGTTGTCGCGAAAAATTTTTGATATCAAAGGCATATTTCCCGCCCCTGTTGCCACAGTAACAATTCTAAGCTTATCCTGATATTTCTTATATAAAAATTTAAGTGCTTTAAGCTCTTCGTCCGCTGTAAAACTTTTTACGTTTATAAAATTCAGATAAACATACTTGCCTTGTAAGTCTCTGGTTTTTACTGCATTCCCATCAACATCAACCAATTCAAATTGTGGAATTTTAGTTCCAATAGCCAAATTCATTGTTTTTTGCTTGATGTTATCAATTATACCTTTATGAATATCACTTTTAGTGTAAATTTTAATCGAGTCGAGAGTTTGAAAACAACTTGAAACGGGAAGCTGTTCCATTGATAGAGCGTCGTGTATACTTTTTATCAAAACTAATTCGCGAAAAGTTGAATCCGTCAGTAACGGATTGTTACCAAGTGTTTCCATTGCAAACGAGTAGCTTTTTGCTTTAGCAATATCGGCAACCAATCTCTTACCCTGCCGAGTATCGGCATAATAAGGCAAATAATCCTTAAAAAGCTCATTAAACAAATCTGTGTATGCAGGATTATTGTATAGTATCTGCCTGTGTGAGAAATAGTCTTTTATGGTTGTATGATGATTTTTTATCAACGTAAGAGCGTATAAGCTAGCTATGCTATAGTTCTTATAATCAATAAAATATTGATGCGTGACATCGCTAAACAAAGAATCAATAAAAGCTGGCAAAGTATCTATTTGAGTGTTGTAATATCTGTTCAACGAGATATGCAAAAAATATTGATTTAGAAACTGATTGAAGATATTGTCAAAATTGGCTATAACATCGGTCAACTCAGGCAAAACCGGGTTTTTTATTTTGAAGTAAAAGCCTATAGGCTCGAAATATGGATTTAAACTATCAACAATTGTTTTGGATTCAAATTCGGGCAAAAGCAGATCGTAGTCACGCTCAGGTTCGGCGTATAGTAATCCTATAAACTTCCCAAATGCTATTTTCAATTCAGCAATTTCTGTTAAATCAAGTTTTGCCGAAAAACACCCATTTGTATCGGCAACAACCGAACAGAGTACCTTGGGAGTCTCAGTAATAAAATCATCTTCAGTTGTGATTGTAACTTTTTGATTAGCAAACGATTTATGACAACCTCGCACAATAGTCGGTTTCGTTTGACTGTACAAAACTACTGATAAAAACAGAAAAAAATATGTTAGCGATACCCTGTTAAACACTGATATATAATTAATTGTTTTCAGAATTTATTAAAATTACGGCGTTAATAATTTTTTTGTTTCCGCTTATTACTAATTATTGGTACAACTGTCTCAGGGACAAAAATAGAAATATCCCCGTTATTGCGATAAATATCGCGTACAATGGTAGAGCTTACAGGCATTAGTTCGGGTACCGACAAAATAAAGACAGTTTCAAGTTCGGGATACATTTTTTTGTTCATTTGGGCAATTCCTTGTTCAAATTCAAAATCTGAACTTGTTCTTAACCCTCTTAGAATATATTTGGCATTAACATCTTTACAAAACTTAACTGTTAAACCCTCATATACAGCCACCTCGACCTTCTTAACATTCTCAAACGTTTTTTTTACCATCTCAACCCGCTCATCAACAGTAAAAAAACCGGTTTTATCCGAATTGTGTCCAATTGCGACTATTATTTTATCAAACAGCGCAACAGCTCTGAGTACAACCGATTCGTGTCCCAAAGTTATCGGATCGAATGATCCCGGAAATACAGCAATTTTACTCATTATTATGTATTTATATGTTCACACTACTTAAAATAGAGTTACAAATTTCACTATTTTTTATGGTTTAAAAAAGTTTGATGTGTTTTGTAGGCAAATTAAATTAACGAAAGAGACAAAAGAACGTAAAAATAATCATAATAGAACCATTCTAAATATTTAAAAATCAACCACTATTGATTTTTAGGAATTTATAATTACTTTCAACTTTATGAGAGACGCCGTAATATGATGTCCCTACAATATCCTTATATTCAACTAGTTGCTAATTGCTCATTGCTAATTGTTCATTGCTAATTGCTAATTACTATTTATTTTGTAATTTTAACCGCTTTTAAAAAAGTCAATTAATTTTAGATAGAAAAATAAAACGAATGAAAAAAAACATTCTAATTACTGGAGGAGCGGGCTTTATAGGCTCGCATGTAGTTCGCCGATTTGTTAAGAATTACCCGAATTATTCCATCGTAAATCTCGACAATTTAACCTACGCTGGAAATCTCGAAAACCTTAAGGATATTGAAAAATCAAGTAATTATACTTTTGAAAAAGGTGATATTTGTGATAGTGATTTTGTTACAAAACTTTTCAAAAAATACCATTTTGACGGTGTAATACACCTTGCTGCCGAATCGCATGTTGACCGTTCAATTGCAAATCCCATGTCATTTATTATGACAAATATTGTAGGTACCGTAGTTCTTTTAAATGCTGCACGCGAAGAGTGGCGAGAAAACTACGAAAACAAACTGTTCTACCATGTATCAACAGATGAAGTTTACGGAGCTCTCGGCAATACTGGCAAATTTGTTGAAACAACACCCTATGATCCACACAGCCCCTATTCGGCATCGAAAGCCTCGTCAGACCACTTGGTAAGAGCATATCACGATACTTATGGATTGCCAATAGTAATAAGCAACTGTTCAAACAATTACGGTGCAAATCAATTCCCTGAAAAGCTTATTCCTCTTGCAATTAACAATATCAAACAAAATCGTTCAGTGCCTATATATGGGAAAGGCGAAAACGTGCGCGACTGGCTATATGTCGAAGATCACGCAGTGGCTATTGATTTAATTTTCCATAAAGGCAGAATCGGTGAAACCTACAATATTGGTGGTGAAAATGAGTGGAAAAATATTGATCTAATTCATCTGCTATGCTCTATTATGGATAAAAAACTTGGACGCCCCGAAGGTACAAGCAAAAAGCTCATTACGTTTGTTAAAGACCGAGCCGGACACGATTTGCGGTATGCAATAGACTCCTCGAAAATTATGAATGAGTTGGGTTGGGCGCCATCAGTCGATTTTGAAAAAGGATTGGAAAAAACTGTCGATTGGTATTTAGCAAACGAAGAGTGGCTAAACGCAATTATTTCGGGCGAATATCAAGAATATTATAAAAAACAATATCATCTTAGATAAAACAAAATGCTGTTTCGCAGTAACACTAAAAACAAAAGCTACCAAGATTTTAGCGTATTGGGTGTGGACCTTCATTCACACCTAATATCTGGTATCGACGATGGTTCAACCTCTCTTGAAGAGAGTATAGTGATGCTGCAAAAACTTGCTGATTTAGGATTTAACAAAGTTATAACTACTCCGCATGTGAACAGCGACTATTTTCGGAATGACAATTCAACAATAAATGCGGGATTAAATATTTTAAAAAGAGCAGCTGCAAAAAACAATATTCCCCTGACAATAGAAGTCGCAGCTGAATACTATATTGATTTTGAGTTTGTTCAAAACATAAAAAACAAATTCCCTTTTCTAACCTTTGGAAAAAACTATATTCTTGTTGAAGTTTCGTTTTTTAATCCACCGGACAAATTGCCTGAAATATTGTTTGAACTTCAGTTAGAGCAATATAAACCTGTTTTAGCTCATCCCGAAAGATATGCTTATTGGTTCAACAACTTCGGGTTTTACGAGGAGCTACACAGCAGAGGCATACTGTTTCAGGTAAACCTTAACAGCATATCTGGATACTATGGGCCCGATATTCAAAAAATGTCCTACATGTTTATTGACAAAAACCTGTGCAGTTTCGTAGGCACTGATTGTCACAGAATCCAACATTTAGAAATAGTTGAAACTGTTTTGGGAAACAGACATTTCAAAAAACTAATTGACTCAGGAACCCTACTTAACCACACGCTATAAAAAGCAATAAATCTAAAATAACACAATATTATTAGTCAAATCCTCTGTTTTTTTATAATTTTAACGCACTTTTGAAAAATCTGAGTTTGACCTAAAAACAGAATAATTATGAACGAAGAATTAGAACTATATCTCGAAGATGCCAAAGAGCGCATGAATGCTACAATTGATCACCTTGATAGAAATTTGGCAAAAATACGTGCAGGACGTGCTAATCCCGCAATCTTAGACGGAGTGTTGATTGACTATTATGGAACTCCTACTCCGCTAAATAGAATATCAACAATAAATACACCCGATGCTAGAACAATAAGAGTTCAACCCTTTGAAAGAAACATGGTTGCAGTGATTGACAAGGCAATTTTAACAGCCAATTTGGGCTTTAACCCCACAAACAATGGCGAAGTTGTAATAATAAATGTTCCTCCATTAACTGAAGAACGCCGCCGCGACCTTGTTAAACAAGTAAAAAACGAAGGGGAAACTGCACGCATAAGTATTCGTAATACTCGCCGTGACACCAACGAAGAGATAAAAAAACTACAAAAAGAGGGATTGTCGGAAGATATTGCCAAAAGTGCCGAAACTGAAGTCCAAGAGATTACAGACAAGTTTATAGAAAAAATTGACGCACTTTTAGTTCAAAAAGAGAAAGATATAATGACAATATAACGTTGTCATTAGCTTGGTTTTAATGGGGAAATTAGTTTAACAGAAAACTTTTGGTTTTTTGTCAGTTTTGTTGTTTATACCGATTGAACATCTACTATAATCCAAACTTCACTACCGTTTGCTTGGACTATGTATCTGCAACATCGGTATTTACAATTGGTATAACATCGCTGTCAATTACAGTTGATTTTTTCAATACACTGTAATGGCAACTGGACATAATTAAATAAACTCAAAATACTATGAAAACAAAACTACACACATTACTACTTCTCCTATTTTTCACAATAGGACACGCAAACGCACAATGGGAACTACAGTTAAACTTAAACATGTATGCTGGTGCTGGTAGAATTCACTTTGTAAATGAAACACACGGTTGGACAACAGGGGGATTAATAGAAGGAGCTTATGAGTGTTTATATACAACTAACGGAGGAAAAAACTGGTATCTGCTACCAGGTGCCACCAGTGGCATTGATGTTTTCTTTGTCAGCCAAGATATTGGCTTTTTGTCAACCTGGGATGGTATTATTAGAAAAACCGTTAATGGTGGGCAAACATGGCGTGATATTCAGACTCCTACAAATAAACTTATATATAATTTACAGTTTGTAGATGAATACAATGGATGGGCTCAAGTTTATGGGGGAGAAATACTTCATACTGATGATTGCGGCGAGAATTGGACCGTACAAGTTGTTAGTGATTCTATTACACCAACACATGTGTCCGTTCATTTTCTAAATAGCAATACAGGTTGGGCTAAAGTTTCAGCCCAAGGAGATAGTAAACGCAGTGTATGGAAAACAGATAATGGAGGAAGTGAATGGGATAGTATTTTTAGTTGGCCAGAGGGCTGTTATATTGATAAAATTTATTTTGTAAATGAACAAAATGGCTGGGCACTTGGGAGACTTTCGCCTTCAGACAGTATTTTTTTAAGTCAAACTGTTGATGGGGGATATACATGGAATGAAAAAAAACTCCCTTTTCCGGATTACAAATATGAAGTAAGGGAAAAATTGAGAGATATTCAGTTTATTAATGACACTTTAGGGTGGATTATTTGTAACCGTACAATATATGATGATTTTGATAATATAGAAGGAATTGAAAGTTATGTTTTTGTAACAAAAGATGGGGGTTCAATTTGGTTTCTGCAATTTTATAACTATTCTTACGATGGATACAATCCTGCTACGGATAGCTACCATTATCTAAGTCCATTTTTAGATATTTGTATGGTCTCTACCAAAAAGGGTTGGATAGCAGCTGAAAACTATATTTACACAACAAACAATGGTGATTCAATAATAGGTATTCCTCAAAAAGAGCACTTTAATAATAAGTTGAATGTATATCCTAATCCTTTTAAAGATTGGATTTCAATACAGCTACCACAATATGAAAAGCCAACTAAAGTAACAATAAGCAGTATTGATGGGAAAATACTACTACATGAAGATTTTCCAAGTGACAATACACTTAACTTGAATTTCTTAAGCAAAGGTGTTTATTTCCTTACGGTATATTTAAATAACAATCATTCATTGATAGATAAAATTATTAAATTATGAAAAAATTACAGCTTCTTCACCAAAAAGTAACTTTATTAAAAAAAATAAAACATAACATTGCAAACGTAATGCTATTTATAGTATTTCAAAACCACTAAAAAATCAGAAATGAAAAATCTACATATACTTTCACTACTAACAACATGTTTGTTACTAACATGCACAGACCTCTTTAGCCAATTTTCTACTAACTCCCAAACAGACACACCTCAAACCAAAGGCGACTTTTGGGTAGTACAACTACCACATTACGGAAGAGTAAGATATATGTTAGAGGTTGAAGATGGCTATATTCTATATGCTAGAAGTGGCTTATCTCCCGACTCTGAAACTTGGGTATTCACCTTTTATAAATACTCCAAAACCGGAGAACTGCTTTGGTACAGAGAACACCCCGATGCTCCCAGATTCCCCAGAGACTTTATAAAAACACAAGACGGAGGCTTTATGGTTACGGGAGAAGGTGAACTTTTTAAGATGTATAGCGATGGAAACAAACATTTTCATTATGTGCCAGATCACTCAATGTGGCCAACAGCGAATTTTTTTTCGAGTTACAAAGCTTTTAGTTTTGGAACACCTGAACGATATGGATACTATTTTAGAGTTATGTACGAAGATTCTACTAATTATTATTCATATCCTCTAATTGTTGATGGGGGGGGGAATTAGTAAAGATAGATACCTTACACAGATGTTGTATAGGGGGGGGTATGGACTTTTCAACCGAAAATGTAAATGGAAATCAACTGTTTATAAGTTATCCTCCTCAACCACAAGGTAACGGTAAACCAAGAAATTTTTTTAGTGATTATGACTTTAATCCTATTCAAGAAAAAAAACACTCCTCTTACTCAATGATATTCCCACACAAAGAGTTTGGATATTATCGAATACCAGGCAACTACTGGGCAAATATTAACGAGAGTCCCAAATACCTTATCAGATACGACGATAATATGGATTCGCTTTGGGCACACGAGTATACTGATTACCTGATGACAGGGGTAGATGCAATTGTATTTAAGGCAACTACATCATCAAGCGATGGTGGCTTTATATTGGCTGGTGAGATATCAAATCTTTTCTTTCATACAGTTTGGTTAGTAAAAGCTGATAGAGACGGCAATATGGTTTGGCGGAGAGGTTATGCCCCTCACACCATCTCTCGCGAGCTGGCATACAAAAGTGTTGCCGAAGCCGACGATGGAGGTGTAGTCTTTTTTACCTCAGGCTGTCTCAATTGCAATGATCCTGAAAATGTTCGTTGGTATATGTTTCTTGTAAAAACAGACCCTGACGGTTTCGTAGGACTTGAACCGGAAATTAGGGAAACAGAAAAATTTGTTGTTTACCCTAACCCTGCTACTGATAAAGTGACACTAAGTTTTGTCAATGGATTTACAGGTACAATTACTGTTCAAACTATAACAGGGACTCTTGTACATACAGCAAATATACAGGGTGGAATTAATTATGAGTTGGATATAAAAGATTTGCCAACAGGAATATATGCTATAGTGGCAATAGATACAAAAACTAATAAAACATATTTTCAAAAAATTATAAAGTACTAATTGTTTTTTTTGCCAACTCATCTAAGTACTCACACTACACGAACACGTTATTCCCTCCAAAAAACAATATAAAGATAGAGTGGCATGCCATTCTATCTTTTTTTTAATTAGCTTTGCACTCACTATTAAAATACATATCAACTAATCGCTATTCCAAAACACCCTCTGAACAATACAACAAAATAGTTGTTAAAGAAAAAGAATAGCAAAAAACAGAATAATGGTTACCGATAACGACAAAATAATAGACAACCTAACACAATCGGAATATAAATACGGCTTTACCACTGAAATTGAGACTAAAACAATTCCAAAAGGACTTTCAGAAGAGACTGTTCGACAAATATCAAAGATTAAGAACGAACCCGAATGGATGTTGGAGTTTCGCCTAAAAGCCTATCATAAATTTTTAACTATGAAATGTCCCGATTGGGCACATTTAGATATCCCGGAGATTGATTTTCAAGATATTATATACTATGCTGCACCAAAACAACAAGCAAAATATGAATCGTTAGACGAAGTTGACCCTGTTCTTATAGAGACTTTCAATAAATTAGGGATTCCACTTGAAGAGCAGAAAATATTTGCAGGAGTAGCTGTTGACGCCGTAATGGACAGCATATCGGTAAAAACCACATTTAAAACAACTCTTGCCGAAAAGGGGATTATCTTCTGTTCATTTAGCGAAGCTGTTCAGCAGCATCCCGATTTGGTTAAAAAATATTTGGGAAAAGTTGTTCCTCCGCACGACAACTACTTTGCAGCACTCAATTCGGCGGTATTTAGCGACGGCTCGTTTGTCTATATTCCAAAAGGGGTTCGCTGTCCAATGGAGCTAAGCACCTATTTTAGAATAAACGCCATAAACACAGGTCAGTTCGAGCGCACACTGATTATTGCCGACGACGACTCATACGTTAGCTATCTTGAGGGTTGCACCGCTCCTATGCGAGACGAAAACCAGCTACACGCCGCAATAGTAGAGATATTTGCTGAGGAAAGAGCTTCGGTTAAATACTCCACCGTTCAGAATTGGTATCCGGGTGATAAAAACGGAGTAGGTGGTATTTACAATTTCGTTACAAAACGTGGTATATGTCGTGGCGAATCATCGAAAATATCGTGGACGCAAGTGGAAACAGGCTCGGCAATAACTTGGAAATATCCCAGTTGCATTTTAAAAGGCGACAACAGCGTAGGCGAGTTTTACTCAGTTGCTGTAACAAACAATTTTCAACAAGCCGACACAGGAACAAAAATGATTCACCTTGGGCGAAACACCAAAAGCACAATAGTTTCAAAAGGAATTTCGGCAGGGAAGAGCCAAAACAGTTACCGAGGATTAGTAAAAGTCTCCAAAAAAGCCGACAATTCCCGAAATTTCAGCCAATGCGACTCGCTACTACTCGGAGACAAATGTGGCGCACACACTTTCCCATATATTGATATTCAGAACGATACATCAATAGTTGAGCATGAGGCAACGACATCAAAGATTGGCGAAGACCAGCTCTTTTATTGTAACCAACGTGGCATTGACACCGAGGTAGCCATAGGACTGATAGTCAACGGATATGCACGCGAAGTATTAAATAAACTGCCAATGGAGTTTGCAGTAGAGGCGCAAAAACTATTACAAATAAGCTTAGAGGGAAGTGTCGGATAATTTAATAATTGATAAATATAAAACAGATAATATTATGCTCCAAATAAAGGATCTACACGCTAGTATCGATGGAAAAGAGATATTGAAAGGAATAAACCTATCAGTCAAAGCTGGCGAAGTTCATGCAATAATGGGTCCAAACGGCTCAGGCAAAAGCACACTATCAGCAGTATTAACCGGTAACGACCGTTTTCAGGTAACACAAGGTGAAATCAGATATAAAAGCAAAAACCTGTTAGAGATGGCTCCCGAAATAAGAAGCCGCGAGGGAATTTTCCTTAGCTTTCAGTATCCTGTTGAAATCCCTGGAGTTAGCATGGTAAACTTCATGAAAACCGTTGTTAACGAGCATAGGAAATATAAAGGTTTAGACCCGATTTCCGCTTCCGATTTTTTAAGGCTAATGCGCGACAAAAAGGAGTTGGTTGGAATTGACAGCCAATTAACAAATCGCTCAGTAAATGAAGGCTTCTCAGGTGGCGAGAAAAAGAAAAACGAAATATTTCAAATGGCAATGTTGGAACCTACACTTGCTATTTTGGACGAAACCGACTCAGGGCTTGATATTGATGCTCTTCGCACTGTGGCAAACGGCGTTAATAAATTAAGAACTAAAGATAACGCAACAATTGTTATCACACACTATCAGAGGCTGTTAGACTATATTGTCCCCGATTTTGTACACGTTCTCTATCAAGGACGAATTATTAAAACAGGCACCAAAGAGCTTGCTTTAGAGTTAGAAGAAAAGGGTTATGATTGGTTAAAATAATCTGTCCAGAGAAAATTAGATTATGGAACTTAAACAAAAATATATAGATGCAATAACTAAAACTGTTTCTGAAATTACCAACGAGAAACCATCACAGCTTGATAAGTTCAGAAACGAGGGGTTAAAGCACTTTAAAGAGTTAGGACTACCCGATAAATCGGACGAGAACTGGCTATATACCGACTTATCCACTGCTTTTTCAACAAACTGGGAGCTAAAACCAAAAGGTTTGCACAGAAAAATAGATATCGAAACCATATTCACTTGCGATGTTCCAGACTTTGATACACACTTGGCTATTGCCTTTAATGGTCAATATTTCGATACGGGAACAGATTTCCCAGACGGAGTTATTGTTGGAAGCCTTGCAAAAATGTCAGAACAATATCCACAATTAGCTGAAAAACACCTGTTTAAAGCAGCGTCACACGGACAGAGAATGACAAACCTCAATGCAGCTTTGGCTACAGACGGCTTTTTTCTCTATATCAAGGAGAATGCACGTATCGAAAAACCTATACAGATAGTTAACGCAGCATTCGGAAACGAATCGTTTTTTATAAATCAGCACAACCTGATTATCGCCGGAAAAAACAGTTTTGCACAAATAGCCTACTGCGACCACACTCTTTCGGCAACACCATTTTTTATTAATCAACTTACAGAGGTATTTTTGGAAGAGAACTCGGAGCTTGAGTTTTACAATGTGCAAAACTCACACAACGATACAACACAGGTCTCATCAATATATGTCAATCAAAATCGTAGTAGCAATTTCCATTCAAATATAGTTACACTACACGGCGGCTTGATAAGAAACGAACTGAGAGTTAAGTTGTTAGAAAAGGAAGCAAACTGCAATATTTCAGCAATAAACCTTACCGACAGAAAGCAACATGTTGATAATCACACATGTATCGACCATATTGCGCCTTACTGCACAAGCAACCAACTCTACAAAGGTATTTACGATGACGAGGGCACTGGCGCATTCACAGGAAAAATATATGTAAACAAAGGGGCTCAAAAAACAGAAGCATACCAATCAAATAAGAATATATTGTTAACACCGAATGCCAAAGTCCATTCACGTCCACAGTTAGAAATATATGCCGACGATGTTAAATGCTCACACGGCGCAACAACCGGACAGTTAGACCAAAATGCAATATTTTACATGCAATCGCGTGGCATAGACAAAAAAGAGGCACGAATGCTGATGATGTACGCTTTCGCAAACGAAATTATATCGAAAATAAAAATAGAACCGCTTGCAGCAAAAATAGAAGGTATGATATATCGCAGATTACGCGGAGAGTTGTCACGATGTGCAAATTGTGCAATCAAGTGCAGTTAAATTTTAATAAAATGGATATTGAGAATATAAGATCGAAGTTCCCTATTTTAAATCAAAAAATTTACAACAAACCTCTTGTATATTTTGATAATGCGGCAACTACGCAAAAACCGCAAAGCGTTATAGATACAATGAACGAGTTTTACACCATGTGGAACTCAAATGTTCACAGGGGCGTTCATTATCTAAGCAACTACTGCACAGATGCTTGCGAACAAGCAAGAAAAACAGTAGCCGATTTTATTGGAGCAAACTCCGAGAAAGAGGTAATTTTCACACAAGGCACCACCGACTCAGTAAATATAATTGCCGACACGTTCTGCCGTAAATATTTGAAGGGTGGAGACGAGGTTCTTGTTTCGCAAGTCGAGCACCACAGCAACTTTGTCCCATGGCAACAGGCAGCTAAATATCACAATGCAAAATTCGTAGTTTTTGATATGCTTCCGGACGGACGTATCAACATAGAAGATTTTAAATCAAAGCTATCTGACAAAACAAAAATTGTTGCGGTAAACCATGTTAGCAATGCTTTAGGGACAATTAATCCAATTAAGGAGATTATTGACATTGCTCATAAAATGAATATTCCGGTATTTGTCGATGGAGCGCAGGCAATACACCATATTAAGTTAGATGTCAGGGAATTAGATGTCGATTTCTACGCTTTTTCAGGACACAAAATGTATGGACCTACAGGAATTGGAGTCCTTTACGGCAAAGAAAAATGGTTAGAAGATATTCCCCCATATCGCTTTGGTGGAGAAATGATAGGGAGAGTTTACAACACACATACAACATTTAACGAACTGCCATTTAAATTCGAAGCAGGCACTCCAAACTATATTGGTCAAATAGGTTTAGGAAAAGCCGTTGAGTTTATAAATGAAATTGGTATAAACACCATTTCAGAGGCAGAACAAACTTTGTTAAACCATGCTACTGAAAAACTCTCAGCTATCGAGGGAATAACAATATATGGCACAGCAAAAGAAAAAACCGGAATAATCTCTTTTCTTGTTGACGGGACACACCCGTTTGATATAGGCATAATCCTCGATAAATATGGAATTGCCACCCGTACAGGACACCATTGTGCACAACCGCTTTTCGACAGAATAGGCATTACAGGAACCATTCGAGCATCGTTTGCCGTTTACAATACCATAGCGGAAATTGATTATTTTATTGAATCACTAAATAAAACCATTAAAATGTTTCGTTAAACGTTTTTTAACGTAGAGACGGAGCATGCTCCGTCTCTACAACCTAATTGCCAGCGGTAACTGAATAAAAAACGTAGTTCCCTCATTCTCCTGCGTTTCGTACCAAATAGTGCCACCGATACTTACGATAATATTTTTAACCATTGCTAAACCAAGACCCATACCACTCGATTTTGTTGTAAAATTGGGTTGAAACATTCGTTTCTGCATATCTGCAGGAATACCTGTACCGTTATCGAATACACTAATTAAAACATTTTCATCTTGGGTTTTCATCTTAATATTTATAAGACCCAAACGTTCTTCGGGTATAGCCTGAATAGCATTTTTAATAAGGTTTGTAAATACCCTTATAATTTGATCGCCATCGGCAACGACTATTAAGTCTGTTTTCTTTTCAGCTTCAACTGTTATTTTAACATTCTTAGTCTCTTCAAACAAAGCCACGCATGAAAGAGCAGCCTCATAAATATCAATATTCTCATATTGTCCCTTGGGCATTTTTGCGAATGTTGAAAACTCGGTTGCGATATTCGACAATGCATCAATCTGTTCTACCAATATTTTGCACACTTTGTTAAGACGACTATCAAAGTCGTAAGCCCTGTCGTCCCACGCTCGTTGAAGTAGTTGAACATTCAGTTTCATAGGGGTTAACGGATTTTTTATCTCGTGTGCAACCTGTCTTGCCATACTTTGCCATGCACTCTCTCGTTCCGTCTGAGCAAGTAGTTTAGTGCTTTTTGACAATTCAGAAACCATTAAGTTATACTCTTTGATCAAATCGCCAATTTCGTCAGCTCCTTCATATTCAATTGGAGTGTTCTGTTTCTTAATATCAAAATCCTGTAGCTTTTGCTTAACTATCAATAAAGGTCTTGTAACTTTTTTACTGACAAAAACAGTTAACAAAATACTTAAGAGTATAAGTATAACATAGATGTTTGTAAGAGCCACTATCATAGAAGCCCTATCTTTTGTCCTGGCATTATCTTGCCCAATAAAGGGCAGATTAACATATCCAAGAACAGTGCCTTGTGAATTAATCAATGGAATATATGCACTATAATATTTTAACTTACCGATATTTTCGTGTAAAATCAATTTGCTAAGATTATCGTCAGAAAAAGAACGAAAAGCTTCATAGTTCATCTTCGAACCAATTATGTTTTCATCGTATAAATCTTTCAATGAAGAGGCTGTTAAATTGCCCGAAATATTATACAAAGAGACGTCTGTGTTAAAAACTTCTGAATATTTGTCCATTAAAAATTCGATGTAATCATCGTCACAGTAATTCAGATCTTTAACCATTGCAAATTGTCCATTCATCTCTTTAGAAATAGATGTAATTTTTTCGTTAGTTGCCTCTATATATTTATGTTGTGTTATCTGAAAAGTGAAATGAATACTGGCAACTCCTACTACAAAAATTGAAACTAACAATGCCCAAGCCATAGTATTTTGAATACGGTTTCTCATTGTAGGAGCAAGCAAAGTCTTTATAAGGGGTAAATTAAAAATTATTGATACAATCAAGACAATAACGTAATATATTATAAACACGTACGAAAACCATATTATTAAATCGTAGACATTCACTTTTGGCTCACAAATAACCATTGTCTGATTTTTATCAATACGATAAAACAATTGTTTGTAGCCATCGGAATTTTTCTCTGTAAAAACGTCTTCTGTACTATCTACCTGACGATCAATACGTGTTCTGTAATCAAAAGTGCCTACTTTTGAAATTAATCTATCATCATAATATATGGCATATGAAAAATCGTGATTGTCTGTTTTATAATCAAACCTATCGTGAAAAATTAATGAGTGAAGACCATGTTTTAACCTATACAATTTATCATCAAGCTCAACAACAACTGTCAAACTTTGTGGTAATAAGCTGTGAATAAGATGAAAACCAATATAACGAGTAGAACCTGTGCTGCGATACAAACGATAATAATCACTGTTCGGGACAAGTAATCCAGATTTGTGAGCCCTGTTTTCATAGTGCTGTCGCCATGGCTGCCATTGAACCGAACTGGTATCAACAAAAACACTATCATGGGGTAAAAAACAAAAAACTCTAACATTGTACAACCTACTAATCTCACTAAAATAATGATTGTTGATATAGTTAGACGTTCTGGTAAAATCACCACTACTGTTCGATACTATATTTTGTAATGTCGTATCCTTGCTAATTTGTGCACTTATCTCGTGTAGTTGGAACTCTGTATCCAAATCATCTGACGAGGTCAATCGTAATGCAGTAACCCTATTTGAATCAAACCATTTTTTTTCATAGCTATCATGGGTTTTAAACACAAAATATAAAGACAATGATACTACTATTACTACGACAAAAAAGTGATGATATCTTTTTAGAAAATAAAAAACGTACGAAACTAATGTTAAAAACAAAAAGAAAATTATCTCTAAAACCGATATGTCGAGAAGATAAAATAAAAAGCCTGCAACAAACACAAGAGATATAAAATGTGATATTGCTATCTGTTTTAATTTATAATGGGGATGTAATAACTTTAGAGAAAGATAAGAAATTAGGAGATAAGAGGATACCGCAATAAGTAGAACCAGTAACGCAATAAAAGTAAAACCGTTGATATTTAATATTTTATAAAGCTCTAACTCTATATTTGAATCTTTTACAGCAGCTGTAACATAACGCGCTATAAAAACTGCTAATAAAGAGATTACAATACCACTTAATACCAGTAACTGTCTTTTAATCTCAATTCTCAACCCCTTTTTCTCTTGTTTTACAACGTGCAAATACACAGCTATAGTAGTAAAGAAAATCCACAAAGCATCTATTAAACTGTCTCCCAAAGTGAAGAACAACAATCCTGATGAAAACAACTCAGGACTAAACAAATCTCCCTCAAACACAAATCCCGGAACGTTGATATAATACAGTATTAATCGCGCTATTATTGAAATTATAATTGACATAATAACTGCCCAGAACAAATCTTTTTTGATAGCTATTAAATCAATGATATTTACAATAAATTGGAAAAAACAGACTGTAGCAAACAAAAAAAGTAATATAGAAGTCCAAATTAAAAAGCGTGACCATTTTACGTCAGTCTCGCCTTCTAAAGAAAACAGATAATTTTTATCACTATCGTATATACGTGTCCCTGAAAGAAAATTAGTAGTTAAAAGAACATTGTCCGACAGGTTAAAATCATTTGCAAACTCATCGTTCAAATATTCGTTTTTATGCTTATATTGCGTTTTAATAAAGCTTAAAACAACAATATCAATATTATCAACCCTTGAATGCAAGCATAAATAGTAATTGTGACCAAGTAAAATAACCGTTTGAGAAAACAAGTCTGGATCGAATACCTCTGGTAAAACAATTTTCTGAATTGGCCAATGTTTCAGATACCAGTTTTTATATACAGCCAGACAGATTTGATTTTGATTTGAATATTGCTCCTGTATGTCAAGAAAATCTTTTGGCAGATATTCAAAATCATTTCCTAAAGCTACTTCCTTAGCGATAGTCAGATACTCTAATGCCTTTAACTGCTTTGCATGTATTACCGACTCTATATGTTCCTTGTCAATAGGAGACTTTGAATAATAACACCCTAATTTTCCTACAGCTACTGAAATAGTTGTAAACAAAACTGTTAAAATAAGCGATCTTTTTATTTTACTCTTTTTCATAAATCCGTATGGAAAAGCAGGAATACAAAAGTGTTGAATATCTATTAAATAATGGTTACCTCAAAAGCTGTGCTAAAATTACCATTATACAATAGTAGTTAAAATTTATCAAAACTATTCATGATGATATGGCTCTTTTTTTATAATTGTAAACGCTCTGTAAAGTTGCTCTACAAAAAACAACCGCACCATTTGATGTGAAAATGTCATTGAAGATAGCCTAATTATATGATTAGCCCTATCATAAACCGAATTACTAAAACCGTATGCCCCACCAACAACAAAAACTAATTTTTTAGAGGTAATATAATAATTACGATCTATCCATGTTGCAAATTCAACAGAACTGAACTCTTTACCTTTTTCATCAAGAAGGATAACAACATCTTTTTCATTAACAGATGCTAAGATTTTATCTCCTTCGATTTCTTTTAAACTTTCAATATCTATTTTTCCCCTATTCTTATAATCTGGTATTATCTCTATTTCGAACTGAACATAGTTGTTGACACGAGTTTTATAATTATTAATACCCTCTTGAAGCCATTTTTCTGAAGTTTTACCTACAACTAATAATAAAATTTTCATACGTTCACGATTTATCAGTATATGACCGCCTGGAATCCATGTGCCTTATATTCACACCTTTACGCGCCAAACTTAAGCTAACATCATTCGTTTCATTTATTAAATTATTAAAGAAATTAAAAATTCGCTAATAAAACAAAATATGACAACTATTTAGTAAAACATTTAATTAATAATTTTTGAAATAATATTACAAACATTATTTATCTTTACATGATCGGTGCGAAATACAGTGAAACTAAATAAACATCTACATTAACTAAAAAATGCTCAAGTGATGATTAAAAAATTAACATTTTTAACAGCTGTAATGTTTGTTTGCCTCGGGGTATTATCCCAGCACGCAATAGCGCAGCAAGGTGATGCATCAAAAGAACCTATTGTCGTTACGATGCACACTGGAACTGTAACAACCTGTGATGCCCTTTTCTATGACAGCGGTGGTCCAACAGGTCAATATGGTAATGGCGAGACGTTTACTCTAACATTTCTGCCAGAAACACCTGGTTCTCGAATCAAGGTAACTTTCCTTGAGTTTGATACAGAAAATCTCTGGGATAAGTTATACGTTTACAATGGAACAAGCTCAAATGCTCCGCTTATCGCTACATTAATGGGGACAACTATTCCTGCAGAGCCATTCATTGGAGAGAATTCCGATGGAGCCCTTACGTTTTTTTTTCAGTCAGACCCTACTTCTGGTACAAGAGATGGCTGGAAAGCTACTGTAGAATGTTATACTCCTATGCTAAATAACTTGGTGGCAGTTGGATTGAACACATCTCCTAATGCAACAGCTAGTGAACCCAAAACTGTTCCTTTCGTTATTTTTAACCAAGGAGGTGCTAATATTACAGGTGCTCAATATACTGTCCAGTTAAAAGATGCTGCAGATAACGTATTGGCAACTGCAAACGGAATTGATATAATTTCAGGAGCACAAACTTCCGTTGACTTAATATGGACACCAACAACAACAGGACCAATTGATGTTAAAGGCGTTATTGTATTTGCGGAAGATCAAAATCCTGATGATAATACTAGCCCACTGGTCACTATTACAGTACACCCAGCAGGTACCTACGTTGCAACGGTAGGTCCAGGTGCCACAGTAACAGGTATGCGTTTCCCTTTTGACATGTACTGGAAAAACAACTACGCTCAAACCATTTATACAAATGAACAGCTAGGTATAGGTGGTGGTACAATTAACTCTATTGTTTATAAGTACAATTTCGTATCTGCAGATGTGGGCACGAAAGGCGTAAAAGTTTGGATGGGAGAGACAACCCTATCAAACCTTGACGATGGCTTTATCGACCCAAATACATTTACACTGGTTTATGATGGCGACATAGATTTTTTTATTGGAATAAACCATGTTATTATAAACCTGCAAACTCCATATGTCTATACTGGCGGCAACTTGGTTATTCACACATACAGAAATCTTGATACGCAAGAACACAGTTACCAAGACCTATTCTACATGGTAGCAACAGATGAGAACCACACTCGTCATCGTCAGTCCAACTCACCGCTTGACCCACTTGCTCCATCAGGAGGGACAGCAAGAAAGTACGTACCTGAAATTGCTGTCCACTTTAACACATCTGGACTTGGAACAATTTTAGGTAATGTAACATGCGAAGGAGCTCCTGCAGAAGGAGTTACCGTTAAATTGGTTGATGAAGAACGACAAACTACTACAAACGCATCGGGAAACTACACTTTTAAATATTTGACACCAGGAATATATAAACTTGAGTTTACCAAATTTGGATACTCAGATGCTTTAGAAGAAAATATTAATGTTATTGGTGACTCTACCATCACTATTAACACAACAATAAACCCACTTCCACAAATTACAGTTAGTGGCACTGTTAAAGCAAGTGACACTAATCAACCATTAGATAGCGTTGTTGTTCATTTAAAAGGCTATGTCAATTACACCGACACTACTAATGCTGGCGGACAATATTCGATAACAGGAGTTTGGGGCGGTGGAAAAGTTTATGAAATTACAACTGAAGAAGTTGGAAATTACCAAGCATACAGCGAAACAATAACCGTTAATGACGCTAACGTAACTCACAACATTGTTGTTGAAGAATTTGCTTTCCCTGCCGGTAAAGTTACTGCAACAATTGAAGGAGAAAACGTTAAAGTAAACTGGTTACCTCCAGATGGTACTTTAATGGGTGACCCACGATGGATCACTTGGTGTGGTGAACCAGATCCAACTAATGGTATCGGAGCTGGTCTTAATCCTTTCACATGTGCACATCGTTTCACTCCTGAACAATTAGAAACGCTAGAAGTAGTTGGTATGTCTGTGACAAAAGTAAGATTCTTCCCAAGAGGAGCAGGTACATATAAGGTACAAGTATGGACCGGCGGTTCGGCAACAGATCCTGGAACTTTAGCTCACGAACAATTTGCAGCAAATGTTACACTTTTACAATGGAACGAAGTTGAGCTTACAACACCTGTAGTAATTTCTGAAGGGCAAGAGTTATGGTATGGTATTTATATTGTACCAACAGAAACATACGCAGGTGGAGTTGATGCAGGTCCCGCTGTTACTGGATTTGGAGATATGGCGAAAATAGCTGAACAAGAATGGAAAACTTTATCTTCAGTAGGACTAAGTTACAATTGGGCTTTAGGAGCATATGTTGATAACGGAAAAGGTTTTGTAACAGAACTTAGTATGTTATATGCAGAGTACGAAATGAATGCGACAAAAAGAGAAAACTATGAATATGGTAAGGCTTCCCCTGAAGACTTAAGATTTACTTGTAATCATAATTCTGAACAAACTGCTGTTGCCAAAAGCAGTGCAAACAGAGTATTTGTTGATTATGCTGTATATCGCTTAGTTAAGAACCAACCACAATCAGAGTGGACACAGTTAATCGCTTCAACCTCTGACACTGTATATACTGACACTGGTTGGGAAACACTACCTGCGGCACTATACCAATATGCTGTTGTGGCAAAGTACACCAACAATATTGAATCTCAACCAAGATTGTCTAACATTCTTGCAAAAGATATGGAAGCTGAATATACAGTCAACGTTACAAGCACCGCTGATGAACCTATAGCAGGAGCTTTAGTTACCCTAACTAACCATGACGGTAATGAATTCCATGTCTATGTGGCGACAACTGAAACAACAGGAGGAGTAACATTCCCAGCTGTTTGGAAAGGTGTTTACAGTATTACTGTTACCAAAGATGGATACTTACCATTTGCCGAAGACAACGTAGTTATTGATGCAGATGCTACATATCCTATCGAACTATATGAAATTATTATAGCGCCATACGGCTTATTAGTTACACAAGATGGTAACGATGATATATTTACTTGGAACAATCAAATTGGTTTCAGCGATGACATTGAAAGCTACGAAGATTTCATAGTTCAAAATATTGGTGACTATATTCTTGTTGACGTTGATAATTCAGACACATATGGAATTTCGAATACTATTTTCCCAGGAGCTGGAACCCCATTTGCATACATTGTGTTTAATCCTACTGCTACTTCTCCTGCCATATCCGACGAAAATTGGGCTGCACATAGTGGAAACAAATTTTTAGGTTCTTTTGCAGCAACAGTTCCTCCAAACAACGACTGGTTAATTACTCCAGAATTTACTACTGTTCCTGGAATGGAGTTCTCTTTTTGGGCAAAAACAGTTATACCTGATTATGGGTTAGAACAATTTAAAGTGGGCGTATCAACGGGTGGTACTGCTCCTAACGACTTTACAATTATCTCCGAAGGAAGTTATGTTGAAGCTCCAGCTAATGCTTGGACAAAATTCACTTACCCATTAGACACATATGTAGGACAAAATATAAGGCTTGCTATCAACTGTGTATCTGATGATAGATTTGTTTTCATGGTTGATGACATTTCCCTCGGCGTACCAGGCGGTAAAACAAGGGCATTTAGTGGATATACCGTATATCTTGACGGTGTAGAACAAGAATCAGGTATAGTGGATTCAACCTACATATTTGAAAATGTGTCTGTTGGTACACACACTGCTGGAGTTAAAGCTGTTTACACATCTGGTTCTTCTGAAATAATAGAAACACCTTTTGTTCATGAGTCTCCTATATACAATGTAAAGTTTATCGTTACAAGGGCAATTAACGGTAATCCTATTTTACAAGCTAACGTTGCTGTTAGTAGTGGTACGATAAACGAATCGGCACTAACCGACATTAATGGCATTGCAACATTCCAATTACCAGGCGGTAATTATAATTGGACTGTTACAAAAGAAAGCTTTGAAACTATGCAAGGTGAAGCTGTGATAGTAGATCATACAGAAATACCTGTCAGCATGACTGGTGTGGGAGACAATGCTACAATACAAGGTATTATGCTATATCCGAACCCAGCTACCAGCACGTTAACAATTACACGTAAGAACAATTCTAAAGCTATAGTTGAAATCTATTCAAACAACGGCGCAATTGTCAACTCTTTTGAAATAAACGAAGTAGTTAAAGAAATTTCAGTTTCTGAGCTAAACAGCGGAGTTTACTTCATACGCCTAATCGAAAAAGAGACAACTACAGTTCAAAGATTTATTAAACAATAGTCTCTTGAACTATTAATATTGAGTAAATAGAGGCGGGCTTTTAGTCCGCCTCTGTTTGTTTACATATGATCACTGACTCTCCATCAACAAAACCACTGGATAATGTACAGGTTTTCCACCTATTTAATGAGCTTTTAATCGTCTAACTTTTCATGTTTATTAATCTTTACGCTATTGAATATTATTAATTGTTTTAAGACAATCTTACAAATATTATTTATCTTTACGAGACCGGTGTTAAATACCGTGAAACAGAATAAACATATACATTAACTGAAAACTGCTCGAACAATGATTAAAAAATTAACATTTTTAACCGCTGCAATCTTCGTTTGTCTCGGAGGATCATCCCAACATGCAATAGCGCAGCAAAGTGATGCATCAAAAGACCCAACAATTGTTTTGATGCAAACAGGAACTGTAACAACTTGTAATGCCGTTTTTTACGACACTGGTGGCGAAACAGGAAATTACACAGCAAACGAGAATCATTATTTAATATTTTTACCCGAAACTGCTGGCTCTAGAATCAAGGTAACTTTCCTTGAGTTTGATACAGAAAACAAATACGACAAGTTACTAATTTACAACGGTGAAAACCCGATGGATCAACTACTTGCTACTTTATCAGGATCAAATATTCCTGCAGAGTCATTCTGCGGTGATAATCCAACTGGAGCACTTTCGTTTAGTTTTAGTTCGGATGCTTCTGTTCAGAAAGCTGGCTGGAAAGCTACTGTAGAGTGTTATACCCCTGTACCAAATAACCTGGCGGCAATTTCGTTGAACACAACCGATTACGCAACAGCTAACACTCCTAAAACTATTCCTTTTGCCTTCTTAAATCAAGGATCTCAAACTGTTACAGGAGCCCAATATACTGTTCAGTTACAAGACGCAGCAAACAACGTATTGGCAACTGCAAACGGCATTGATTTATCCCCGGGACAACATACAACTATTGACTTGGTATGGACACCAACAACGACAGGAATAATCAATATCAAAGGTGTTATCCTGTTTGCCGAAGATCAAATCCCTGAAGATAACGCTACCGCATACACTACAATTACAGTACATCCTATGGGTACCCATGTTGTACAAATAGGTTCAGGAGCACCTGTAACAAGCGTAAATATTCCATTTGACTTTTACTACAAAAACAGTTACGCTCAAGCTATTTATACAGCCGATCAAATTGGTATAAATAGCGGTATAATTAACTCAATTAAGTATAAATACAACTTCCCTAACTCAAACCCGGGCTCGAAAGCTATAAAAGTTTGGATAGGAGAAACAACTCTAACAAACCTTAGTGGTGGATTTATAGACCCAAACACATTAACATTAGTTTTTGATGGTAACGCTGATTTCCACAACGGAATAAACGATGTCACAATCAACTTACAAACCCCCTATGTTTACAATGGTGCCAACTTAGTTGTTTATACATACAGAAATCTTGACTCACTAAGCTACTCTACTAGTGATCTGTTCTATTTGTCGAGTACGGAAGAGCAACGCTCTCGTCGTCGTGGGTCACATTCACAACTTGACCCACTTGCTCCAACATCAGGGTTTTCGGCTATTTACGTCCCTGATATTTCCATGGTTTTCTATATTAATGAACTTGGAACAATTGCAGGCAATGTAACATGCGAAGGTGTCCCTGTAGCAGGCGTTACTGTTAAAGTAATTGACGATATTCGGGAAGCGACTACAGACGCAGCTGGCAATTACACTTTACCATATTTGATACAAGGAACATATAGTGTTGAGTTTACCAAATTTGGATTAAATGACCTCTTAATAGAAAATATTGAAGTTTTTGCAGACTCTACTGTTATTGCAGACGCAGTATTAACCCCACGTCCACAAGTTACGGTTAGTGGTACTATTACAGCAAGCGACACTAGTCTTCCTTTGGAAGGTGCTGTTGTTAACTTCTACGGCTATACCAATCACACTGACACAACAGATGCTGCAGGACACTATTCAATATCAGGAGTTTGGGGTGGTGGAGAAGAGTATGAAGTAACCGTTGATGCAGACGGTTATCAACAATACACAGGAACGATAACTGTCACTGATCAAAACATATCTGACCACAACATTATTGTTAATGAGATCGCTTACTCTGTTAGGAAAGTTGTTGCTACAGTAGACGAACCAAACGTTAATGTAACCTGGATCCCACCAGGTGGAACTATAAGTGACCCACAATGGATTACCTGGAGTGGCGAAGCAGACATTAATAATGGTATTGGAGCTGGTTACAACCCAATAACAATTGCACACCGTTTCAGTGCTGAAAACTTAGAGGCGCTAGAGGTAGTTGGTATGTCGGTAACAAAAGTAAGATTCAATCCTCACGGAACAGGTACATATAAAGTAATGGTATGGACCGGCGGTACAGCAACAGAACCGGGAACTTTAGTTCACGAACAAACTGTAGCTAACGTTGCCCTTTCCCAATGGAACGAAGTTGTTCTTACAAATCCTGTAATGATTCCAGAAGGAGAAGAGTTATGGTATGGTGTTAACATTATGCCAACATCTCAGTATCCAGGTGGAGTTGATGAAGGTCCTGCTGTTGCAGGATTTGGAGATATGTGTAAAATAGCTGACCAAATGTGGATATCACTATATTCACAAGGGCTAAATTACAACTGGGCTTTAGGAGCATATGTTGATAACGCAAAAGGTCTTGTTACAAACCTTAGCAAGTTACATGCAGAGTATAAAATGAATCCACCAACAGTAACTGCTATAAGTTTACCATCAGAATTCAAACTTACAAGCGCAAAAGAGTCTGGGGAAATCACAATTATTGAAAATTGTAAAAACAGTACAAGCAGAGCATTTACTAACTACACTCTATATCGCCTGGCAAAAGATCAGCCACAAGCAGAGTGGACACAGTTAGCTGCTGCAATCACTGACACTGCATATACTGACACTGGTTGGGGAACACTATCTCCTGCAGAATATCAATATGCGGTTGTGGCAAACTACACAAACGGCGTTACATCTCGACCAAAATTGTCAAACATTCTTGCAAAAGATATGGAAGTCGAATTTACTGTAAACATCACACTGAACGGTGGAGATCCCGCAACAGGAGCTACCGTTACACTAACTAACCAAGACGGTAATGAAAACCACGTTTATGAAGCTACAGCAGGAGCAACAGGAATAACATTCCCGGCTGTTTGGAGAGGTGTTTATGATATTACTGTCATTAAACATGGATTTATACCATTTACCGCAGATAGCGTAATTATTGATGCGGATGCCACATATCCTGTTGAACTAATTGAAATTATTCAAACACCATCCTGTCTGTTAATAAACCAAGATGGTAATAACGAAATCTTCGGTTGGAACTATATAGGTGGCACAACCATTATCTTGCAAACTACAGATGTATGGGGTGACGGCTCAGGCTATCAAATGTTATTAGATGCTGACGCCGAAGAGTACGGACAAACTATTCCTGCTACCGGAGCACTATGGCCAAACTGCTCTGCTCCAGCCAACTTGTACGATGTATTTGAAGATAAAATTCCAGAAAATGCAGACCCTGTTTGCACAACTCAAAATATGGTTTGCAACGAAGAGGTGCAATACTTAATAGGAGACGGAACTTACGACTACTGTATAGTAAACCCTACTCCCGGTGACAAACTATGGATTGCAGCAGGAGAAAACGGACGTAAAGATAATTACGAGTTTGAATGTTATAAAACATATCGTTTTGTTGTAGAATATAACCCTGACACTGGAAACGACCAAACTACCATTATCATTACAGATAATAAAACAGGAAAAGTAGTTGACATTGATAGACCCGGAAAAACTGTTGATGAACACTCACGTATCGGAGAAGTTACTTCTGATCAAGTATCTGTCGTTTCAAATCTTGAAATTGGAGACTACTACTATGATACACCTGATAAATCAAAAGCATTTAGCGGATATACTGTATATCTGGACGGTGAAGAGAAGGCTTCAGGTCTCATGCAAGAGACCTACATATTCCAAAATGTATCTGTTGGTGAACACACTGCCGGAGTTAAAGCTGTTTACACATCGGGTTCTTCTGAAATAGTTGAATTAGATTTTGTTCATAACCCTCCTACATATAATGTGACGTTTACTGTTATAAGGAAAAGCAACAATGCTCCAATTGTGCATGCTAATGTTGTTATTGGTGGCGAATCAGCACTAACCAACACTTCCGGTATTGCCAGTTTTGAACTACCGGGCAGTGAATATAACTGGATTGTGACAAAACAAGGCTTTAAAGATGAAACGAACTCTGTGGTGATAAACGATCATACTGAGATCTTGGTTCAAATGGTTGGTGTTGTTGACGATGCCACAGCACAAGGCTTTATGTTATATCCAAACCCGACAACCAGTTCATTAACAATTACACGCAATAACGCTTCTAACGCTACGGTTGAAATCTATTCAAACAATGGTGTAATTGTTAATTCGTTTGAAATGAACGAAGCAGTTAAAGAGATTTCGGTTTCTGAGCTAAACAGCGGAGTTTACTTCATACGTGTAATTGAAAATAAAGTAACAACTGTTCAAAGATTTATCAAACAGTAGAGACGTCATACCATAGCGTCTAATTCACAAACATCCAACGTAGAGACGTCATAATATGACGTCTCTACCTAATTATTTTGTTTTTTTCAAAACAAAATCTTATCTTTATATAAAAATTATGTTATTAACTATTAATTAACAGATTTTTTTAAAAAATTGTGGCTTTCTTAAGACTATCTTACAAATATTTTTTATATTTGTGCGATTAGTGTGAAATACCACGAAACAAAATAAACCTTAATATTAACTAAAACTGTTCAAGACATGATTAGAA